>NZ_RXRN01000038.1:0-42992 GCF_003986875.1 Enterobacter sp. WCHEn090032 | reverse complement strand
TCCTCAGCCCCACGGGAGAAGGCTGAGGTGAGGGCATCAGGGCGCACTGTAGTAAGCCAGCCTCTCCGCCAGCAAATCCACAAACGCCTGTCTGTCAATATCCACCATTACCGTTGTATTCGGTTTATTCCCCGTCAGCGAGTAGTAGTCCACCACCGTCATGCCCTGGGTATATTTCCCCTGTGTCTCAACGCCTACCCATCGGTCCACCGTGGTAAACATCTCCGGCTTTAACAGCCAGGCGATCGTGCATGGGTCATGCAGCGGTGCGCCGTGGAATCCCCACTTCTCGGCTTTGTGATACTCCATAAAGAAGTCGAGCAACTCAGCCACGGTTGTGGCGACCGGATTACCCACGGAACGGAAACGTTCAATGTCGTCGGCCATAATCTGCGCGCGGTGGGTAACGTCCAGCCCTGCCATCACAATCGGCAAACCGGACTGGAAGACGATCTCCGCCGCTTCCGGGTCGACAAAAATGTTGAACTCAGCGGACGGCGTCCAGTTACCGAGCCCCATCGCCCCGCCCATGATGACGATACGGGCAATTTTGCCGTGCAGTTCCGGATGGCTGTTCAACAGCAGCGCGACGTTGGTTTGCGGTCCCGTTGCCACCAGGGTGACGGGTTCCGCGCTCTCACGCAGCACCTTTGCCATCAGCTCCACGGCGGTACAGTTTTGCGGCGTGAAGCCCGGCTCCGGCAGTGCCGGACCGTCCAGCCCACTTTCACCGTGCACGTTATCCGCAATAATTAATTCACGCATCAGGGGCTTGAGGGCACCGCCAGCGACAGGAATATCCGTGCGGTTAAGCAGCGTCAGCATGCGCAAAACGTTACGCAGGGTTTTATCCGGCGTCTGGTTTCCGGCAGAAGAGGTGACGGCTTTGACGTCAAGCTCAGGGGAGGCAAGTGCAAGGACGAGCGCGATCGCGTCATCATGACCCGGGTCGCAATCGAAAATAATAGGTTGTGCCATAGCGTTCTCCATTCATAGCGTTATTTTGTGACAAGGTTAACGCTGCAATGGGACACACGACGAGAAGAAGTGAGCGAAAGCGTGAGGCAGTGCGCAATCCGCAGATTGCGCACTGAGAAGATTAATGCAGGATTTTCGCGAGGAAATCTTTCGCACGTTCTGATTTGGGGTTAGCGAAGAATTCCTCTTTCGGTGAGTCTTCCACGATCTTCCCTTCGTCCATAAAGATCACGCGGTTGGCCACTTTACGGGCGAAGCCCATCTCATGGGTTACCACCATCATGGTCATCCCTTCATGTGCCAGCTCAACCATAACGTCCAGCACTTCGTTGATCATCTCCGGATCGAGGGCCGACGTGGGTTCGTCAAACAGCATCGCCACGGGATCCATACACAGCGCGCGGGCGATCGCCACACGCTGCTGCTGGCCACCAGAGAGCTGTGCCGGGAACTTATCGGCATGGGCCGCGAGCCCAACGCGTTCCAGCAGTTTCAGGCCTTTCTCGCGCGATGCTTTTTTATCACGCTTAAGCACTTTCACCTGCGCCAGGGTCAGGTTCTCAATAATGGAGAGGTGAGGGAACAGCTCAAAATGCTGGAACACCATCCCAACGTGAGAGCGAAGCTGGGCGAGGTTGGTTTTCTTGTCGTTAACTTTGGTGCCGTTGACCACGATCTCACCCTGCTGCACCGGCTCCAGTCCGTTGACGGTTTTGATCAGCGTCGATTTACCGGAACCGGACGGTCCGCACACCACCACCACGTCGCCTTTTTTCACTTCGGTGGAGCAGTCGGTCAGCACCTGAAAGTGCCCATACCATTTAGAAACATTTTTCAGGGAAATCATTGTACCGTCCTTTTCTTCAGCCAGCTGACCAACAGCGACGCGCTTAAACTAATCACAAAATAGACCGCTCCCGCGAAGAGCACCATCTCGACCTGCGTACCATCACGTTCACCGATGGTGGACGCGGTACGGAAGAAGTCTGCCAGACTCAGCACGTAGACCAGGGAGGTATCCTGGAACAGTACGATACCCTGGGTCAGCAGGAGTGGAACCATGGCGCGAAACGCCTGCGGCAGAATAATGAGCTGCATGGACTGCCAGTGCGTCATCCCCAGTGCCAGCGCGGCGCTGGACTGTCCACGGGAGATACTCTGAATGCCCGCACGGATAATCTCTGAATAGTAGGCGGCCTCAAACATCGAAAACGCCACCATCGCGGAGATCAGGCGGATATCGGTTTTCGGTGACAGCCCTAGCACGTTTTGCAGGAAGCCGGGCACAATCAGATAAAACCACAGCAGCACCATCACCAGCGGGATGGAACGGAAAACGTTGACGTAGGCGGTTGCAAACCAGGCGAGCGGCTTAAAGCTCGACAGGCGCATGACGGCCAGCAGGGTACCCCAGACAATACCGACGATGATGGCAATAAGCGTGATTTTTAAGGTAATCACCAGGCCATCAAGCAGGTATGGCATAGAGGGAACGATAGAACTCCAGTCAAACTCGTACATTATTTGCCCCCCATATTGCCCGGCAGGCGAATTTTGCGTTCAACCAGGTTCATCACCAGCATGATGAAAGCGTTAATCAGAACATACGCGAGCGTGATTGCGGTGAAGGATTCCCACGCGTGCGCGGAGTAATCCAGCAGCTTGCCCGCCTGAGCCGCCATATCGACCAGACCGATGGTTGAGGCGATGGCCGAGTTTTTCACCAGGTTCATCATCTCAGAGGTCATCGGTGGGACGATCACGCGGTAGGCGTTAGGCAGCAGCACGTAGCGGTAGGTTTGCGGCAGGGTCAACCCCATCGCCAGACCCGCATTTTTTTGTCCACGGGGTAATGACTGAATGGCGGCACGCACCTGCTCGCAAACGCGCGCAGCGGTAAACAGCCCCAGACACATCATCGAGGAGACAAAGAACTGTACATTCGGATCCAGTTCCGATTTGAACCACATGCCAATATTTTCAGGCAGCAGTTCCGGGATAACCAGATACCAGGTAAAGAATTGCACGATGAGCGGAACGTTACGGAACAGTTCCACGTACAGGGTGCCCAGTGTTGAAAGGAAACGGTTAGGGACGGTACGCAGAATACCGAACAGCGAACCGACAAGAAACGCGATAATCCACGCCGTTATCGATAATGCCACGGTAACCTGAAATCCGCTCCACAGCCAGCCAAGATAGGTGGTGTTGCCGAACGGGGCTTGTTGCAGGAATATGCCCCAGTTCCAGTCGATTGACATAATAAACTCCAGAAAAAAAAGGGTAGCAGCGCTACCCTCGAAGATTGGTGAGAAGCTCATTCTTCGTGCTGAGTGGGGAACGACCACTCAACGTATAGTCTGTCCGTGCTTCCCGACAATCGAGAGGGCAGGAGATCCCGCCCCTGTTGTTCTAATTAGTTAAGAGCTTTGTCATTAGGTGATTTGAACAGGGCCTTCATGTCGTCGGACAGTTCAAAGTTCATGTTCAGGTTTTTTGGTGGAATCGGGTTCTTGAACCATTTGTCGAACCATTTTTCCGCTTCGCCGGAGGTTTGCACCTGGGCGATGGTGTCATCGATCAGCTTTTTGAACTGCGGATCGTCTTTACGCAGCATACAGCCGTAGGCTTCTTTCGACTGCGCGGTACCGACGATATCCCAGTTGTCCGGTTTCTTCGCTTTTGCACGCTCGCCCGCCAGCAGGGCGTCGTCCATCATAAACGCGACGGCACGACCACTTTCCAGGGTACGGAAGGAGTCGCCATGGTCTTTAGCGCTGATGATGCGCATATCCATTTTCTTCTCGTCATTCAGCTTGTGCAGCAGCACTTCTGAAGTGGTACCGGAGGTGACCACGACCGCTTTCCCTTTCAGGTCAGCGAAGTCTTTGATCTCACCGCCTTTCTTCGTCAGCAGGCGGGTGCCCACAACAAAGATGGTGTCCGAGAAGGCGGCCTGTTTCTGACGCTCGAGATTGTTGGTGGTGGAACCACACTCAAAATCAAAGGTGCCGTTTTGCAGCAGTGGAATACGGTTCTGTGAAGTGATTGGGATCAGCTTCACCTGCAGGTCAGGTTTGTTCAGCTTTTTCTTCACAGCTTCAACGATGGCGTTGGAGTAATCCTGTGAATAACCTACGACTTTTTGCGTGTTGTCGTAGTAAGAGAACGGGACAGAAGATTCACGGTGGCCGACCACGATCACGCCGTTTTTGGCAATCTTGTCGAGAGTGCTGCCGGCTGCCGGCGCATCTTCAGCGTGGACCACGCCAGCAGACATTCCCATCACCAGCATTGCTGTGGCCAGTTTACGTAATTGCATACCCAACTCCTTCTTATCAGCGCCAGTGACGCATTGATACCCATTGTGATGTTGTTATATCTCGCGCGATGCGAGTGCAGTGTTATGCAAGCTTGTTAACATTTAGTCTGGCTTAATGTAAAGATTTTGCTGCGTTATTGTTTATTTTTGCGAAGCGCGCCGCACCATTCAGAGGCAAATATCTCCCGTTGCACCGTTTCGGTGCTACCGGTGATCTACGCTGGTGCGACAAAGTTGCACATCAAGCCAAACTGCGTTTACCTGAATAAACAAAGCAATAGGCGTGCCAGAAATGAAATTCACCCTCACCCTGACCCTCTCCCTGGAAGGGAGAGGGGGAAAAGGCGGGGTGGGATATTGAAATGTGTACAGGATTCTTCCCTCTCCCCTATGGGGGAGAGGGCCAGGGTGAGGGGTAAGATTATTTACGACGCTGACGCAGACTCATCAACACGGCGCCAAAGCCAAACAGCGCGGTCAGGATCCACAGTGGCCAGTTGCCGGTACGCGCATATGGCGTTAACCCGGTTGTTGGCGTGACTGTCGAGGTCAGCACTTCACGGGTGAACTGAGGGATCATGGCCTGAATTTCACCCTGCGGCCCAATCACGGCGGTAATGCCGTTATTGGTGCTGCGCAGCAGTGGACGCGCCAGCTCCAGGGAGCGCATGCGCGCCATCTGGAAGTGCTGCCACGGGCCAATCGACTTACCGAACCACGCATCGTTAGAGATGGTCAGCAGGAAGTCCGTGTCCGGACGGAAGTTATCCCGCACCTGTTCGCCGAGAATGATTTCGTAGCAAATGGCCGCCGTCAGAGCAAAGCCGTGCGCGTGCAGCTGGGGCTGAACGTATGGCCCGCGGCTGAAAGAGGACATCGGCAGGTCAAAGAAGGGGGCCAGCGGACGCAGAATCGACTCCAGCGGAACAAACTCACCAAACGGTACCAGGTGATTCTTGTTATACCGGTCAGTCGAGTGGTAACTGTATTCGCTGTCTTTACCGAGCGTAATGATGGTGTTGTAGGTGTCGTATCGGTTCTGCTGGTTCAGACGCGCATCCACAATGCCGGTAATCAACGTGCTGCCGCGCGCGAGTAGCAGATCGTTCATCATGTTCAGAAACGGCTGCTGGTTGAGTTCCAGATCGGGGATCGCCGACTCCGGCCAGATAATCAGCTGTGATTTTCCCATCACCTCTTCGGTGGCGTTGGCGTAAATCTTCAGCGTATTCAGCAGCTCTTTCTCGTCCCACTTCATGGACTGCGGGATATTTCCCTGCACCATAGAAACCTGCATGGCACGCCCGGGCTCCGGCGTGAACCACTGGATATAGCGCAGCGGGAAAGGCAGGGCGAACAATACGAGCGCCACCACCAGTGGTTTCCAGCAGCGCGTGACCAGCGCCAGTACCAGCAGGCCGCTGACCACCATCAGCAGGAAGTTGATGGCTTCAACGCCCATCACCGGCGCCAGGCCTTTTAGCGGGCCGTCAATTTGACTGTAGCCGAACTGCAGCCACGGGAAGCCCGTCAGTACCCAACCGCGCAGGAACTCGGTGAGTTGCCAGACCACGGGCGCGGCAATGGCGACGCGTAGCCAGCTGGTTTTGGGCCACAGGCGAGAAAGGATGCCTGCGAATAAACCGGTATACAGCGAGAGGTACGCGGCGAGCAGTACCACCAGGAAGACGTTAACCGGGCCGGGCATACCGCCAAACTGGGCGATGCTGACATAGACCCAGTTGATACCTGAGCCAAACAGCCCCAGTCCCCAGAAGTAGCCGATGGCGGCAGCCTGGACGGGACGACGATTCAGGGTTAAACCCTGTAGTCCCATCAGGGAGAGGATGGCCGCAGGCCAGATATCGTAAGGAGAAAAAGCCAGCGTACCGCTGGCTCCGAGTAACAGCGCCAGCAGCAAACGGACGCGCTGGCGTTCAAACAGTGGGGCAAATGCCATTTACATTACTCTTCCAGTTTTGGCACCGGTGAATCGTCCGGCGTTCTGACGTGAACCTGTATAATACGTCGGCTGTCGGCCATGGCCACTTTGAACTGGTAACCGTCGATGTCAACGGTCTCACCGCGCGCCGGAAGATGACCAAAGGCCTGCATCACCAGCCCGCCAATGGTATCGACCTCTTCATCGCTGAAGTGGGTCCCGAAGGCGTCGTTGAAGTCCTCGATGGAGGCCAGCGCACGCACGGTCCAGGTATGGCGGCTGAGCTGACGGAAGTCGATATCTTCCTCTTCGTCATACTCATCTTCGATTTCGCCGACAATCAGCTCAAGAATATCTTCGATCGTGACAAGACCGGAAACGCCACCAAATTCATCAATAACAATCGCCATGTGGTAACGCTGAGAGCGGAACTCTTTCAGCATCCGATCCACACGTTTACTTTCCGGCACAACCACGGCCTGGCGTAACACTTTTTCCATGCTGAAGGCTTCGGCATCGCTGCGCATAAACGGCAGCAGATCTTTCGCCATCAAAATCCCTTCGATGTGATCTTTGTCTTCGCTGATGACCGGGAAACGAGAGTGGGCGGATTCGATGATCACATCGAGGCACTCGTCCAGCGTCTGGTTGCGTTTCAGGGTGATCATCTGTGACCGGGGGATCATGATATCGCGAACGCGCTGGTCGGCGATGTCCATAACCCCTTCGAGCATTTCGCGCGTATCTTCGTCGATAAGGTCGTTCTGCCCGGAATCACGAATCAGCTCCAGCAGTTCATCACGGTTTTTCGGTTCGCCGTGGAAAAGCTGGTTCAGAATGAGGGAGAAAAATCCCTTTTTACTGGTTGTCGTGTCGCTACTGTGTGAATTGTCGTCGCTCATGGCGTTTGTTAAGGGTTCTCTTGTTAGTTCAACGTTTACCGCCACGCAATCTCCTTTCGTGGCGGCATGTTAGTCAGTCAGGTGACGGACTATTCTTTCTCGGCAATGTACGGATCCTCATAGCCCAGAGCAAGCATTATCTCTGTCTCAAGGGACTCCATCTCTTCCGCTTCGTCGTCTTCAATATGATCGTAGCCGAGCAGATGCAGGCTGCCATGTACCACCATATGCGCCCAGTGGGCTTCCAGCGGCTTTTGTTGCTCTTTGGCTTCCTGTTCAACCACCTGACGGCAGATGATCAGATCGCCCAACAGCGGCATCTCGATACCCGGTGGAGCTTCGAACGGGAAAGAGAGCACGTTGGTTGGCTTATCTTTCCCGCGGTAGGTCAGGTTAAGCTCGTGGCTTTCTGCTTCATCCACCAGACGAATCGTGACTTCTGATTCTTCCTGAAACTGGGGGATAACGGCATCCAGCCATTTCTGAAACTGTGCCTCATCTGGCATGCCGGAATTATCTTCACAGGCCAGCTGTAAATCGAGGATCACCTGACTCATTTCTGTTCTTGCTCCTGCGCTTCGCGCTTACGTTCTGCGGCCAGTTCGGCCTTACGCTTCTGATCTGCCTCTTCCCAGGCTTCATAGGCGTTAACGATACGCGCGACCACCGGGTGGCGTACCACGTCTTCACTGTGGAAGAAGTTAAAGCTAATTTCATCGACCTCGGCCAGCACTTCGATGGCGTGGCGCAGACCCGATTTGGTGCTGCGCGGCAGGTCGATCTGCGTCACGTCACCGGTAATGACTGCCTTCGAGTTGAAGCCGATACGCGTCAGGAACATCTTCATCTGTTCGATGGTGGTGTTCTGGCTCTCATCAAGAATGATGAACGCGTCGTTGAGCGTACGGCCGCGCATGTAGGCGAGCGGGGCCACTTCGATTACGTTACGCTCAATGAGCTTTTCGACTTTCTCAAAGCCCAGCATCTCGAACAGCGCGTCGTACAGCGGGCGCAGGTAAGGATCAACCTTCTGGCTTAGATCGCCGGGCAGGAAGCCCAGTTTCTCGCCCGCTTCCACAGCCGGACGGGTAAGCAGAATACGGCGAATCTCCTGGCGCTCCAGCGCATCAACCGCGGCGGCAACGGCCAGATAGGTTTTCCCCGTACCTGCCGGACCGACGCCGAAGGTGATGTCATGATCAAGAATGTTGGCGATGTACTGCGCCTGGTTTGGCGTCCGCGGCTTGATGACGCCACGTTTGGTTTTGATGTTGATGGCCTTGCCGTAGTCCGGCACGCTTTCCGCGCTCTGCTCAAGCACGCGCGCCTCTTTAATGGCGAGGTGGATCTGTTCCGGTTCGATATCCTGAATTTCGCCGCGCATCGGGGCGGTATCGACATACAGGCTACGCAGAATGTCCGCGGCGGCGTTGACGCAGATAGGGCGTCCGGTAAGTTTGAAATGATTATCGCGACGATTGATTTCGATACCCAGACGTCGCTCCAGTTGTTTGATGTTGTCATCAAACGGCCCGCACAGGCTCAGCAGGCGAGCGTTGTCTGCGGGCGTCAGGCTAATTTCACGCGTATCTATGTTCAAACTGTTCCTCTTTGATTGGTTAACTGATCCGTTGCGACAGGACGTAATAAAACGGTCATTACCGAAATTATTCACGCCACAGAATAAAGGCGCAAGCGTTGCGGATGATATTGGGGACGATGAGAGGAAATACAAGGCCTGCCGAAGAGGCAGGCCTGAAGGATTAAGGCTGGTAAATTCCAACGCCAGAATCATTTTCTTTGCGGGTACGGGAAATCACCGATTCTGGTGACTCTGCAATACGCAGGCCCATCTCATCTTCGGTACGTACCACTTTCGCACGCAGCGAGTTGGTCAACACTTCAACAATCTCGACGTCCACAAATTTACCGATCATGTCCGGGGTACCTTCAAAGTTGACCACGCGGTTGTTCTCGGTACGTCCGGAGAGTTCCATGATGCTCTTGCGCGAGGTGCCTTCCACCAGAATACGCTGGACGGTGCCGAGCATGCGGCGGCTCCAGGCGTTGGCCTGCTGGTTAATGCGCTCCTGCAGAATGTACAGACGCTGTTTTTTCTCTTCTTCCGGTACATCGTCAACCATATCGGCCGCAGGGGTGCCAGGACGCGGTGAGAAGATGAAGCTGTAGCTGACGTCAAAATTCACTTCGCCGATGAGCTTCATGGTGCGTTCGAAGTCATCAGCGGTTTCGCCAGGGAAGCCGACAATAAAGTCAGAGCTTATCTGGATATCCGGGCGGGCTTCACGCAGCTTACGGATGATGGATTTGTACTCCAGCACCGTATGCGGACGGCCCATCAGGTTCAGCACGCGATCGGAACCGCACTGAATCGGCAGGTGCAGGAAACTCACCAGTTCCGGCGTATCGCGGTAGACGTCAATGATGTCGTCGGTAAATTCCATCGGATGGCTGGTGGTAAAGCGAATACGGTCGATGCCGTCAATCGCGGCCACCAGACGCAGCAGTTCGGCAAAGCTGCCGGTGGTGCCGTCGTAGTTCTCACCACGCCAGGCGTTAACGTTCTGACCCAGCAGGTTGACTTCGCGAACGCCCTGGGCGGCAAGCTGTGCAATTTCAAACAGGATGTCATCTGCCGGGCGGCTGACCTCTTCACCACGGGTATACGGCACCACGCAGTAAGTACAGTATTTGTTGCAGCCTTCCATGATAGAGACGAACGCGGTCGGGCCATCGGCGCGCGGCTCTGGCAGACGGTCAAATTTTTCGATCTCCGGGAAGCTGACGTCAACGACCGGGCTACGATCGCCGCGCACCTTGTTGATCATTTCAGGCAGGCGGTGCAGGGTCTGAGGGCCAAAGACAATATCCACATACGGGGCTCTCTGGCGGATCAGCTTACCTTCCTGCGACGCAACGCAGCCACCCACGCCGATGATCAGGTCCGGATTTTTTCGTTTAAGAAGTTTCCAGCGGCCTAACACGTGAAAGACTTTTTCCTGCGCTTTTTCGCGAATTGAACAGGTATTTAGCAGCAGCACATCGGCTTCTTTCGCATTTTCAGTCAGCTGGTATCCGTGGGTGGTGTCCAGCAGATCGGCCATCTTGGATGAATCGTATTCGTTCATCTGACAGCCCCAGGTTTTTATATGGAGTTTTTTAGTCATCGACTTGCTCAGCTCAGGATTGCAAGCCGCGTATTGTAATGCTTTGGTGGGGTTGTGACCAGTATGAAGGTTATGTGTCTCATGACCGAAAAAATCCGGTAAACTTAAGGGATTCTGCAATAAGGAAAATTGACCATGACACTCCAACACACCGAAGTTGCCGTTGTCGGCGGCGGTATGGTCGGCGGCGCGCTGGCGCTGGGGCTGGCGCAGCAGGGATTTGAGGTAACGGTAATTGAACAGGCTGCGCCTGGGCAATACGATCCGGCGGCCAAACCGGATGTGCGCATCTCAGCGATCAGCGCAGCGTCCGTTGATCTGCTGCGGGGGCTGGGCGTCTGGGAGTCGGTGCTGGCGATGCGCGCCCATCCTTACAGCCGTCTTGAAACCTGGGAGTGGGAAAATGCCCACGTCGCGTTTGATGCCGCCGAGCTGAAGTTACCGCGCCTGGGCTATATGGTGGAAAATAACGTGCTCCAGCGGGCACTCTGGCAGGCGCTGGAGGCGCACCCGAAGGTGACGCTGCGTGTGCCTGCGTCGCTGAAGGCGCTGCACCCTCACGAGAGTGGCTATGTGTTGACGCTCGACAGCGGCGATGAACTGGCCGTGAAGCTGGTCGTCGGGGCCGATGGGGCTAACTCGCAGGTCAGGCAGATGGCGGGTATCGGGGTGCATGCCTGGCAGTACGAGCAGTCCTGCATGTTGATTACCGTTCAGTGTGAGAATGCGCCGGGAGAGAGCACCTGGCAGCACTTTACCCCGAATGGTCCGCACGCCTTCTTACCGCTGTTTGATAACTGGGCGTCGCTGGTGTGGTACGACAAACCGGCGCGCATTCGCCAGCTGCAGGGGCTTTCAATGGAGCAATTGCAGCGGGAAATTCATCTGAACTTCCCGAGCCGTCTGGGCAATGTTATACCGGTTGCCGCAGGGGCGTTCCCGCTCACGCGGCGTCACGCATTGCAGTATGCCAGAGAAGGGCTGGCGCTGGTGGGCGATGCGGCACATACCATTCATCCGCTGGCCGGGCAGGGGGTAAATCTGGGGTATCGCGACGTCGATGCGTTACTGGATGTGCTGGGCAGCGCCCGCGGGCATGCGGAGAACTGGTCCAGTCATCAGGTCCTGAAGCGGTATCAGACGCGCCGTATGGCGGATAACTTTATCATGCAGTCGGGAATGGATCTGTTCTATGCCGGGTTCAGCAATGACTTAGCCCCGGTGCGCATTCTGCGTAATATTGGATTGATGGCGGCAGAGCGTGCCGGGGGTTTGAAAAGACAGGCCCTGAAATACGCCCTGGGGCTCTAATCTTTGCTCCGTCTATTCCCTCTCCCCGTTGGGGAGAGGGTTAGGGTGAGGGGGCATCAGGCCGCACTATTCTGAGCAACAAAAACAAAAAAGCCCGCAGAGCGGGCTTTTTTGTGACTAAGTGGCTGGGGTGCAGGGATTCGAACCCCGGAATGCTGGTATCAGAAACCAGAGCCTTACCGCTTGGCGACACCCCAATTGCGTTAAACAGACTGCTTAACGACTTTTTAAATTGGCTGGGGTACGAGGATTCGAACCTCGGAATGCCGGAATCAGAATCCGGTGCCTTACCGCTTGGCGATACCCCAACAATTTTTTTTCATTACCGAAATCAATCGATAATCTAAATTTGGTGGCTACGACGGGATTCGAACCTGTGACCCCATCATTATGAGTGATGTGCTCTAACCAACTGAGCTACGTAGCCAGTACTGCAATCTTCGATGGCTGGGGTACCTGGATTCGAACCAGGGAATGCCGGTATCAAAAACCGGTGCCTTACCGCTTGGCGATACCCCAATACCGCGGAGAACCGCAAAATCGAAGAAATATGGCTGGGGTACCTGGATTCGAACCAGGGAATGCCGGTATCAAAAACCGGTGCCTTACCGCTTGGCGATACCCCATCCGTGCAACGCTTACCCGGGAATGGTGCGGGAGGCGAGACTTGAACTCGCACACCTTGCGGCGCCAGAACCTAAATCTGGTGCGTCTACCAATTTCGCCACTCCCGCAAAAAAAGATGGTGGCTACGACGGGATTCGAACCTGTGACCCCATCATTATGAGTGATGTGCTCTAACCAACTGAGCTACGTAGCCATCTTTTTTTCGCGTTACCTTATCGGCGTTGCGGGGCGCATTATGCGTATAGACCCTTGCAGCGTCAACACCTTTTTCAACGAAAATGGCGGGAATGTGACTGTTTGGTTAGGTTGCGAACAGCGTGGCCGAATATTCGGCAATTATTGGTTATTAATCGGTTTTAGCGGAGGAAAAGTGGAGCAAAAAAAATCAGGCCCCGCAGGGCCTGATGATGAAATGATTGATTATTTATAGGCAGACTGGTGAACGCCTACCGCGCGGCCTGATGGATCGTTCATCGCTTTGAAAGATTCATCCCATTCAATGGCTTTCGCGGAAGAGCAGGCGACGGACGGCCCCCCTGGCACACACTCTGCTGCACTCGGTACCGGGAACAGTTCTTCGAAGATCTCACGGTACAGATACGCTTCTTTAGAGCCCGGCGTGTTGTACGGGAAGCGGAAGCTGGCGGTTTCCAGTTGTTGGTCTGAAACCTGTTTCGCCGCCACCTCTTTCAGGGTATCGATCCAGCTGTAGCCTACGCCATCAGAGAACTGCTCTTTCTGACGCCATGCCACACTTGCCGGCAGGTAGGATTCAAAACATTCGCGCAGGATATGTTTTTCCATTTTGCCGTTGCCGCACATTTTATCCTGCGGGTTGATGCGCATCGCCACATCAAGGAATTTCTTATCCAGGAACGGAACGCGTGCTTCTACGCCCCAGGCGGACATCGCTTTGTTAGCTCGTGCGCAGTCAAACATGTGCAGCGCCTGCAGTTTACGCACCGTCTCTTCGTGTAACTCTTTGGCGTTTGGCGCTTTGTGGAAGTACAGGTAGCCGCCGAACACTTCATCAGAGCCTTCACCGGAGAGCACCATCTTAATGCCCATCGCCTTGATCTTGCGCGACATGAGGTACATTGGCGTGGAGGCGCGAATGGTGGTCACATCATAAGTTTCAATGTGATAGATCACATCGCGGATCGCATCCAGACCTTCCTGCACGGTGAAGTGAATCTCATGGTGCACCGTCCCCAGATGGTTTGCCACTTCCTGCGCGGCTTTCAGGTCAGGCGCTCCTTCCAGACCCACGGCAAAGGAGTGCAGCTGCGGCCACCAGGCTTCAGAGCGCTCCTGATCTTCCACACGGCGGGCGGCAAATTTCTTGGTGATTGCCGAGATCACGGAGGAGTCCAGACCGCCGGAGAGCAGCACGCCGTAGGGCACGTCAGACATCAGGTGGCTTTTTACTGAGTCTTCCAGCGCCTGGCGCAGCTCGGCTTTGTCCGTGACGTTGTCTTTTACGGCATCATAGTCGAACCAGTCGCGCTGATAATACTGACGGATCTCGCCATCTTTGCTCCACAGGTAGCTGCCCGCCGGGAACTCTTTAATGGTGCGGCAAACCGGCACCAGGGCTTTCATCTCAGACGCGACATAGAAGTTGCCGTGTTCATCATGGCCCATGTACAGCGGGATAATACCGATATGGTCACGGCCAATCAGGTAAGCGTCTTTTTCACTGTCGTACAGGGCGAATGCAAACATACCCTGAAGGTCGTCCAGGAACTCGGGTCCTTTCTCCTGATACAGCGCCAGGATGACTTCACAGTCAGAGCCGGTCTGGAACGCGTAGCGGTTACCGTACTCTGCGCGCAGCGCCTGGTGGTTGTAAATCTCACCGTTAACCGCCAGCGCGTGCGTTTTTTTCTCGTTATACAGCGGCTGTGCACCGGCATTGACGTCGACGATTGACAGACGTTCGTGTGCCAGAATGGCTTTGTCACTGGCGTAAACGCCGGACCAGTCCGGGCCGCGATGGCGCATCAGGCGGGACAGTTCGAGTGCTTTTTTACGCAGTTCGCCCGCGTCAGTTTTAATATCCAGTACGCCAAAAATAGAACACATAACCTTCTCCGTTAACCCTGTTGCATTGTGATGTTGCTTGCTTATGAAAATGCCGCAAAGGGGCAGGGCGCGCAAGCGTTTTACGGGTGAAAACGGAAATAGTGCAATGGCGTTTGCGGATCAGTGAAAAATGCGTATGTGATGAGCGCATTTATTGATGATTATTCAATAAATGCGTCTTTTCGTTAGATGGGGTTGTGTTTTGCATACATAAAAATAAAGAACCACGCCCTGAGGCGTGGTTCGGTATCAGATAATGTCAATCTCGTCGACGGAGGGGTAAATCCAGCTTGGCCGGAACGGCATTGAATCGATGTCATCAAGCTGAGAGACGCCGGAGAGCACCAGAATCGTCTCCAGACCGGCCTGGAAACCGGCCAGAATATCGGTGCGCAGGTTGTCGCCGACAATCACGGTCTCTTCAGAGTGGGCCTGCATCTTGTTGAGCGCGGCGCGAATGATCCACGGGCTTGGCTTGCCGACATAGAACGGCTTGCGCCCGGAGATTTTCTCGATACCGGCGCACAGCGCGCCGCAGGCCGGATAAAAGCCGCGGCCATGGGTATCCGGGTTGGTGGCAATAAAGCGCGCACCGTTAGCCACAAAGAAAGAGGCTTTATGCATCATCTCCCAGTTGTAGGAGCGCGTTTCACCCACGATCACAAAGTCCGGGTTGACATCGGTGATGGTAAAGCCCGCTTTGTACAGCTCGTGGATCAGCGCCCCTTCACCGACCACGTAGGCTTTTTTCCCTTCCTGACGCTTCAGAAAATCCGCCGTGGCCATCGCCGAGGTATAAAACACGCTGTCCGGGACGTTGACACCCGCCGTCGCAAAGCGGTTTGCCAGATCCTGACCGGTCTGAGAAGGGTAGTTCGTGAGAAGAACCAGAGGCATTCCTTTGTCGATGATACGGTGAAGAAACTCCGCAGCACCCGGGACGGCAACGTTGTCGTGCATCAGCACGCCGTCGATATCACAAATTACATTCTTAATGGTCATGGACATTCCGACATCAAAAAAAGAAGGCGTTACTATAAGGTCCGATTAACTTTCCAGCAAATGCTGCAGCAGAATTCCGTTGAGCATAGCCCGTTTGACCAGCGCGAACGCGCCAATCGCCGAGCGATGGTCAAGCTTTGAACGAACCACCGGGAGGTTCTGGCGGAATGCTTTCAGCGCCTGGGTGTTAATACAACCTTCAATGGCGGGGAGCAGGACCTTTTCCGCCTCCACAATTTCACCTGCGATCACCACTTTTTGCGGGTTAAACAGGTTAATGGCGATGGCGATGGTTTTCCCCAGATGGCGTCCCACCTGTTCGATCACTTCGCAGGCCAGCGCGTCGCCTTTATTGGCGGCTTTACAGATGGTGCCTATCTTGCAGTCGTCCAGCGTCACGCGGCTTTGGTAACCCCGTTCCAGCAGATGGCGGACGCGCTGCTCGATGGCGGTGTTGGCGGCAATGGTTTCAAGGCAACCGAAGTTTCCGCAGTGGCAGCGCTCCCCGAGGGGTTCAACCTGAATGTGGCCAATCTCACCGACGTTACCGTTGCGACCAATAAAAATACGGCCATTAGAGATAATGCCGGCGCCCGTACCGCGGTGAACGCGCACCAGAATAGAGTCTTCGCAGTCCTGACTCGCACCAAAGTAGTGCTCAGCAAGCGCCAGAGAGCGAATGTCATGGCCCACAAAGCAGGTCACTTTGAAACGCTTTTCCAGCGCGTCGACCAGCCCCCAGTTTTCAACCTGAATATGCGGCATATAACGGATCACGCCGCTTTCCGGGTCGACCAGACCGGGCAGGATCACCGAGATGGCGATGAGTTCGCGGATCTTGCGCTGACAGCTTTCAATAAACAGCGCGATGGTGTTCAGCAGCGCATGCTCCAGTGTTTCCTGGGTGCGTTCCGGAAGGGGGTAGTGTTCTTCCGCAATGGCTTTGCTGCTCAGATCGTAGAGCGTGAGCGTGGTGTCATGACGACCCAGCCGGACGCCGATCGCCTGAAAATTACGGGTTTCGGTAACAATGGAGATCGCGCGGCGGCCCCCGGTAGAGGCCTGCTGATCGACTTCTTTGATCAGACCGCGCTCGATGAGCTGGCGGGTAATTTTTGTCACGCTGGCGGGAGCAAGCTGGCTTTGTTCGGCTATCTGGATACGTGAGATTGGACCGTGTTGGTCAATCAGGCGATATACCGCCGCACTGTTAAGTTGTTTAACGAGATCGACATTACCGATTTGAGCTTGTCCGCCAGGTGTCATACTTTTACTTACTCAGTGACGACCTCGTTACCATTAACGATGGTCTTAATAATTTTATAATCGTGTGTGAATGCCGTCAGGTTTGCAACCATACCTGGTGCAATTCCGCCAAGCTGTTTATCCACGCCCATTGCGCGAGCCGGATAGAGGGTGGCCATACGCAGGACTTCATCAAGCGCAATCGCGCAATGTTCCACCAGGTTACGCACCCCTTCAATCATGGTCAAAGAGGAACCACTCAGCGTACCGTTTTCATCCACACACAGTCCATTGCGGTAGTATATTGTTTTACCGGCAAAAATGAACTGCTCAATATTTGCACCTGCCGGTGCGGTGGCATCCGTGACCAGACAAAGCTTGTCACCTTTCAGCCGCTTGGCATTGCGAATGTTGGTGTAATCGACGTGTAAACCGTCGGCGATAATGCCACAGTATACGTCTGGCTCATCCAGAATCGCACCGACCAGACCCGGTTCACGCCCTGTAATATACGGCATGGCGTTATAAAGGTGCGTCGCAAAGGTAATGCCCGCGCGGAAACCGGCTTTCGCCTCTTTCAGCGTGGCGTTAGAGTGGCCTGCTGAAACCACAATCCCGGCGGCGGCCAGTTTGCTGATGACGTCAGTGCCGGTCATTTCAGGTGCCAGCGTGACTTTGGTGATCACATCAGCGTTCGCACACATGTAATCCACCAGCTCCGCATCCGGTTTGCGCACATAATCCGGGTTATGCGTCCCTTTCTTAACCATATTGAGCCATGGTCCTTCAAGGTGCAGACCCAGCGCCTGATTGGGATGTTTGGCCAGGTATTCACGCATCACGCGGATACCCTGTTTCATAAGGTCATCACTGCTGGTGATGAGCGTTGGCAGATAGCTGGTGCAGCCAGATTTCTCGTTGGCTTTCTGCATGATCTCCAGCGTTTCGACCGTTACCGCATCGGCGGAGTCATTAAATTGCACACCGCCGCAGCCGTTCAGCTGTACGTCGATGAAACCGGGGGAGATTACTGCTCCATTGAGTGAGCGCTGTTCAATCTCCGGCGGCAGCTCTGCCAGCGGGCAAACACGTTCAATCAGGCCATTGGCGATAACAATCGCATGGTCATCCAGAATATCATGGCCGGTATAAATCCGACCGTGGGTTAAAGCGTACATAACGACCCCCGGTTAAAAAAAGCGGCCGCCTCTTGTTGAAGAGGCGGTTATTCAATTACAGACCTTTGATGTTCTCAGCTTCTAACTCGTTGAAGTATTTCAACGTTTTTACCTTCAGCTCCATCGTGGATGGCTCGTCGCAGACGATGACTGATTTTGGATGCAGCTGCAGGCAACTGATGGTCCACATATGGTTAACGTTGCCTTCAACGGCTGCCTGGAGCGCCTGCGCCTTCACGCTGCCCAGCACCAGAATCATCACTTCTTCGGCATCCAGCAGGGTGCCTACGCCTACGGTCAGGGCGTATTTTGGAACCTGGTTCACATCGCCATCAAAGAAGCGGGAGTTTGCCACGCGCGTGTCATGGGTCAGCGTTTTAATACGGGTACGGGACGCCAGAGACGATGCCGGCTCGTTAAATGCGATGTGACCGTCATTACCCACACCGCCCATAAACAGGTGGATTTTACCGTAAGAACGGATTTTTTCTTCATACTGACGGCATTCTGCGTCAATATCAGGCGCGTTTCCATTCAGCAGGTTAATATTTTCAGCTGGAATATCAACGTGATCAAAGAAATTGCGGTGCATAAAGCTATGGTAGCTTTCCGGATGATCTTTCGGTAAGCCGACGTATTCGTCCATATTGAAGGTTACAACATGTTTGAAGCTAACCTGGCCTGCTTTGTGCATCTCAACCAGGGCCTTATACGCGGTCAGCGGTGTGCCGCCCGTCGGGAGGCCAAGTACGAAAGGACGATCGGCGGTCGGTTTGAACGCGTTGATGCGGTTAACGATATGGCGAGCGGCCCATTTACCGACTTGTTCAGCAGTGGCCAGGGGAATCAGTCTCATTGTTCACCTCAAGAGTTAAAGTAGAAGGGTGGGCGGATGGCTATCGGGACCTGATACGTAAGCGTAACCTGGAACCTTTCAGGCCGGATCAATCCGTCTTGATTTTTCGAATGATAAAATAAGTTTTCGTTGTTAGCCAGTGAAAGGGAGGGTGAGAAACGATATTTGGTGACAAAAATCACAAAAAGCAGGTGTTTAATTTGCGATACGAATTAATTTTTCACACACTCACAATGCCAGTGAATCATCAACTGTATCTATAGTTCGTGACACAATAAAAAACAGAGCTGAGAACACGCCTTAAACGGGGTCTCATAGGGGGAAGAAAGTGAGTATTCTAGGTTATTTACAAAAGGTTGGTCGCGCACTGATGGTGCCGGTCGCCACGCTGCCTGCCGCAGCCATCCTGATGGGTGTCGGCTACTGGATCGACCCCAACGGCTGGGGTAGCACCAGCGCGCTGGCGGCGTTCTTTATCAAGTCAGGCTCCGCCATTATCGACAACATGTCCGTGTTGTTTGCGATTGGTGTAGCTTATGGTATGTCCAAAGACAAAGACGGTGCCGCTGCGCTGACCGGTTTTGTCGGTTTCCTCGTCTTAACCACGCTCTGCTCACCAGCAGCAGTGGCGATGATCCAAAAAATTCCGGCGGACCAGGTGCCGGCGGCATTCGGTAAGATCAGCAACCAGTTCGTCGGTATCCTTGTAGGTATCATCTCCGCCGAACTGTATAACCGCTTCAGTAGCGTTGAACTGCCAAAAGCGCTCTCCTTCTTTAGCGGCCGTCGTCTGGTGCCAATCCTGACCTCGTTCGTGATGATCGTTGTTGCGTTCATCATGATGTACATCTGGCCGATGATCTTCGACGGTCTGGTTAACTTCGGTGAGCACATTCAGAAACTGGGCTCCATCGGGGCGGGCGTGTACGCGTTCTTCAACCGTCTGCTGATCCCGGTTGGTCTGCACCACGCGCTGAACTCCGTGTTCTGGTTCGACGTTGCGGGTATTAACGATATCCCTAACTTCCTGGGTGGCGCACAGTCCATCGAAGCCGGTAAAGCGGTTGTCGGTATCACCGGTCGCTACCAGGCTGGCTTCTTCCCAATCATGATGTTTGGTCTGCCGGGTGCTGCGCTGGCTATCTACCACTGCGCGCGTCCAGAGAACAAAGCGAAAGTGCTGGGTATTATGATGGCGGGGGCGTTTGCGGCCTTCTTCACCGGTATCACCGAACCGCTGGAATTCTCCTTCATGTTCGTGGCACCTGTACTGTATGTGATCCACGCTGTGCTGACCGGTATCTCCGTGTTTATCGCTGCCAGCATGCACTGGATTGCGGGCTTTGGCTTCAGTGCGGGTCTGGTGGATATGGTGCTTTCTTCCCGTAACCCGCTGGCGACCCACTGGTGGATGTTGATTCCACAAGGTCTGGTGTTCTTCGCGATCTACTACGTGGTGTTCCGTTTCACTATCACCAAATTCAACCTGATGACCCCGGGTCGCGAGCTGGCTGTGGCCGGTAGCGAAGCGGATGGTCAGGACGTGAACGTGAGCGGTGCGCAGGATCAGGACGTTTCTGGTCTGGCGCGTCAGTACATCGCCGCTGTCGGGGGTTCTGACAACCTGACCGGCATTGATGCCTGTATCACCCGTCTGCGTCTGAACGTGAAAGATTCCTCTCTGGTGAATGAAGCGCTGGCAAAACGTCTGGGCGCGTCCGGCGTTATCCGCCTGAACAAAACCAGCGTGCAGATTATTGTCGGCTTCGTTGCGGAAAAAATTGCCAACGCCATGAAAACAACTGGCCCGGTTGCCGCCGCTGAAGCAGGCGCTGCCCCCGCTGCCGCACCTGCTGCTGCAAAACCGCAGGCCGTACCAAACGCCAAAACCGTTGCTGCGCTGGTTTCTCCTGTCACCGGTGAAGTCGTGGCGATTGAGCAGGTGCCTGATGAAGCATTCGCCAGCAAAGCGGTGGGTGACGGTGTCGCGGTGAAACCAACGGAAAAAACCGTTGTGTCTCCTGCTGCCGGTACCATTGTGAAAATCTTCAACACCAACCACGCGTTCTGCCTCGAAACCGAAAATGGCGCAGAGATCGTTGTCCACATGGGTATCGATACCGTAGCGCTGAACGGTCAGGGCTTTACTCGCCTGGTGGAAGAGGGCGCTGAAGTGGTCGCCGGGCAGCCGATTCTGGAAATGGATCTGGACTTCCTGAACGCCAATGCGCGCTCCATGATAAGCCCGGTGGTTTGCAGCAACATCGACGACTTCAGTGGCCTGGTCATTCAGGCGAAAGGTCAGGTTGTTGCGGGCCAAACACCGCTGTATGAGATTAAAGGCAAGTAATCGCTCCTGAGTAGAGTCATGCCTTAAGCGGCGGGGGATCTCCTCCGCCGCTTTTTTTTGCAGCAAATGCCCCCATTATTTTCTTCAGAGCCGTTTTAAGGGTTGTCACTACGTCCGGCTTATAAGATCATATGCCGTTATACGTTGTTTACGCTTTGAGGAATCCACGATGAGTGAGGCAGAAGCCCGCCCGAGTAACTTTATTCGTCAGATCATCGATGAAGATCTGGCCAGTGGTAAGCACACCACGATCCATACCCGTTTCCCGCCGGAGCCGAACGGCTATCTGCACATTGGTCATGCAAAATCAATTTGCCTGAACTTTGGCATTGCCCAGGACTATAACGGACAGTGCAACCTGCGTTTCGATGACACCAACCCAGTAAAAGAAGACATCGAATACGTTGAGTCGATCAAGAACGACGTGCAATGGCTGGGCTTCAACTGGTCTGGCGATATCTGCTACTCCTCTGACTATTTTGATCAGCTGTACGCCTATGCGGTTGAGCTGATCAACAAAGGTCTGGCGTATGTCGACGAGCTGTCTGCGGATGAAATCCGTGAATATCGCGGTACGCTGACCGCACCGGGTAAAAACAGCCCCTACCGCGATCGCAGCGTGGAAGAGAACCTGGCGCTGTTTGAAAAAATGCGTGCGGGTGGCTTCGAAGAAGGCAAAGCGTGTCTGCGTGCCAAAATCGACATGGCGTCTCCGTTCATCGTAATGCGCGATCCGGTGCTGTACCGTATCAAGTTCGCTGAACACCACCAGACCGGTAACAAGTGGTGCATCTATCCGATGTACGACTTCACCCACTGCATCAGTGATGCGCTGGAAGGTATCACCCATTCGCTGTGTACGCTGGAGTTCCAGGACAACCGTCGTCTGTACGACTGGGTACTGGATAACATCACCATTCCTGTGCATCCGCGTCAGTACGAGTTCTCTCGTCTGAATCTGGAATACACCGTGATGTCCAAGCGTAAGCTGAACCTGCTGGTCACCGACAAGCACGTTGAGGGTTGGGATGACCCGCGTATGCCGACCATCTCTGGTCTGCGTCGCCGTGGTTATACTGCCGCGTCTATTCGTGAGTTCTGCAAACGCATTGGCGTGACCAAGCAGGACAACACTATTGAAATGGCGTCTCTGGAATCCTGCATTCGCGAAGACCTCAACGAAAACGCACCGCGCGCGATGGCGGTTATCGACCCGGTGAAACTGGTTATCGAGAACTATCCGCAGGGTGAAAGCGAGCTGGTCTCCATGCCTAACCATCCGAACAAACCGGAAATGGGAAGCCGTGACGTGCCGTTCAGCGGTGAAATCTGGATCGATCGTGCTGACTTCCGCGAAGAAGCTAACAAGCAGTACAAGCGTCTGGTGTTGGGTAAAGAGGTGCGTCTGCGTAATGCTTACGTCATCAAAGCCGAGCGCGTGGAGAAAGATGCGGAAGGTAACATCACCACCATCTTCTGCTCTTACGACGCAGAGACCCTGAGCAAAGATCCGGCGGACGGACGCAAGGTAAAAGGCGTTATTCACTGGGTGAGTGCGCCCCACGCGCTGCCGGTCGAAATTCGCCTCTACGATCGTCTGTTCAGCGTGCCTAACCCGGGTGCGGCTGAAGACTTCCTGGCGACCATTAACCCGGAATCACTGGTTATCAAACAGGGCTATGCGGAGCCATCACTGAAAGCGGCTGAAGCGGGCAAAGCGTTCCAGTTCGAACGTGAAGGTTACTTCTGCCTCGACAGCCGTCACAGCACGGCGGAAAAACCGGTATTTAACCGTACCGTGGGTCTGCGCGATACCTGGACTAAGATCGGCGAATAATAACGCTGTATTGGTCAATGAGAGACAAACGCCGCGTATTGCGGCGTTTTTTTTATTTATGATCATATCGTTAAAGCCGGGCTGTAAACCTTTCGGTGAAAATATCAGGTCAATGTGGTGCTACTTATTTTCCTGAAAAAAGTTTGTTTGTTTGCATAAAAACAGAATGCGGAAAACGTTACAGAGTTTAACGATCTTAGCTACTGAAATTTAATGTCTTACCCCGCCAAATCTCGTCCTCCGGTAAATGTTACAAAGCACTACCAATTATGTGCACTTCGTCATAAACCTGACTTTTGCCCGCTGAAAAGCATTGATAATTCGCGTCGCGAAAAATAACCTAAAGACGGTAGTTAATTCGAGGGTATTTATAACTACCCCTGACCATTGGGTCTTTTTTATTTTCGCCGTTTCAGGCGTTTTAATTCGTCAAAGAGGAATAATCTATGCGTACGTTTAGTGGCAAACGTAGTGCGCTGGCGCTGGCTATTGCCGGTGTGACAGCTATGTCGGGCCTGGTCGTTACCCCAGAGGCAAAAGCGGCGGGTTTCATCGAAGATTCTACCCTCACGGGCGGTATTTATTACTGGCAGCGTGAGCGTGACCGTAAAGACGTTACCGAAGACAAATACAAAACCAACCTTTCTCACTCCACCTGGAACGCCAACCTGGACTTCCAGTCAGGCTACGCCGCGGATATGTTCGGTCTGGATATTGCTGCGTTCACCGCGATCGAAATGGCGGAAAACGGCGACAGCGCCCACCCTAACGAAATTGCCTTCTCCTCCAGCAACAAAGCCTATAAAGAAGACTGGTCTGGAGATAAAAGCGGTATCAGCCTTTACAAGGCCGCAGCGAAATTTAAATACGGCCCGGTATGGGCGCGCGGGGGCTATATTCAGCCAACCGGCCAGACGCTGTTAGCGCCGCACTGGAGCTTTATGCCAGGCACTTATCAGGGGGCCGAAGCCGGGGCGAACTTCGACTATGGTGATGCGGGTGCGTTGAGCTTCTCTTACATGTGGACCAACGAGTACAAAGCTCCATGGCACATCGAAATGGACAAGTTCTACCAGAACGATAAAAAAACCAAAGTCGATTACCTGCACTCGCTGGGCGCGAAATACGACTTCAAAAACGATCTGGTTCTTGAAGCGGCATTTGGTCAGGCAGAAGGTTACGTCGATCAGTACTTTGCCAAAGCCAGTTACAAGTTTGATATCGCCGGGAGCCCGCTGAGCACCAGCTATCAGTTCTACGGCACGCGCGATAAAGTCAGTGATGGTGGCGTCAACGACATCTATGACGGTACCGCATGGTTACAGGCTCTGACCTTCGGCTACAAGGTAGGCCAGGTTGATTTACGTCTGGAAGGAACGTGGGTGAAGGCGGAAGGGCAGCAGGGTTACTTCCTGCAGCGTATGACCCCGACCTATGCATCGTCCAACGGACGTCTTGATATCTGGTGGGATAACCGTTCAGACTTTAACGCCGACGGCGAGAAAGCGGTCTTCTTCGGTGCGATGTATGACCTGAAAAACTGGAACCTGCCTGGCTGGGCGGTGGGGGCTTCTTACGCTTACGCCTGGGATGCAAAACCTGCCGATATGGCCACACCAGACGCTTACTACGATCCAAACTATCGCCTGAAAGAGTCCTCCTACAGCCTGGATGCGATCTATACCCTGCAGGATGGTCGCGCAAAAGGCACGATGTTCAAACTGCACTTCACCCAGTATGACAACCACTCTGATATCCCGAGCTATGCGGGCGGTTACGGCAACATCTTCCAGGATGAACGTGACGTGAAATTCATGGTTATCGCACCGTTCACCATCTTCTGATGAATCGTCTGGCGGGCAGTGCCCGCCAGACAGGAGACTGCACATGATGAAAAAAATCGTAATTGTCGCGCTGCTGGCGTCGGGACTGGTGGCGTGTGCTCAGACTCAGGCACCGAAAGAAGATTCCCGGCTGAAAGAGGCCTATAGCGCATGTATCAATACCGCTGAGGGTTCGCCGGAGAAAATTGAAGCCTGTCAGAGCGTGTTGAATGTGCTGAAGAAAGAGAAAGCGCATGAGCAGTTCGCGACGCAGGAGACGGTGCGCGTGATGGATTACCAGGCCTGTATCCAGGCGCGTAAAACCGGTAACGATCAGGAAGTGGCGAAGCGTTGCGATCAGATCTGGAAAGAGATTCGTAGCAATAACAGTAACTGATTCGCTGTTACCCTACCCGGTGGCGCTGCGCTTGCCGGGTTTTTTTATGTCTGAAAACAGGCCAAAAAAAAGCCAACCTTGCGGCTGGCTCAGAGCATGAACACAAATTATTTTGCGTCGTGCGCGTGATCATCTTCACGGCAATCGCCTTCAGCACAGTGACCATACAGGTACAGGCTGTGGTTGGTCAGGCGGATGCCATGACGCGCCGCGATTTCACGCTGACGCGCTTCGATGGAATCATCGCTAAATTCAATGACCTTGCCGCAATCGAGGCAGATCAGGTGATCGTGGTGCTGTTGCTGGGTCAGTTCGAAGACAGATTTCCCGCCTTCAAAATTATGACGGGTAACAATGCCCGCGTCATCAAACTGGTTCAGCACGCGATAAACGGTAGCCAGCCCAATCTCTTCACCCATGTCGATAAGACGTTTATAAAGGTCTTCCGCACTGACATGGTGATTGTCTGGACCCTGAAGCACTTCGAGGATTTTTAACCGAGGAAGCGTAACTTTCAGGCCAGCCTTCTTTAATGCGGTATTGTTGTCAGTCATGCGGAATCTGTCCTGTTGCTAAACGATTCACTTCTTAGGAAGTGACAGAAAATGCACCTGGGATAATGCGTCTCATTATAGAACTGCCATGGCTAAATGAAAACTGCAAGTCTCAGGCAAAATATGCTTATAAAAACGTGGTATCACCAACAAACTTGCGCAATGGAAAACCACGTTTTATCAGGGAGACATTGTACAGGTCTGGACGAAAAAGTTAAAAGATTGTAGCGATTAATTTAATCGGTTTGACCTGGAACACGGGCGCAACCGCCGTTGCGCAGTGATAAAACTCAGGCGTTGAGAATATCGTCCAGGTGCAGCTCTTCGCGGATCTGCTTCACCCACTTCTCAACACGCTCTGCGGTCAGTTCAGGCTGACGGTCTTCGTCGATGGCCAGACCCACGAAATGGTCGTCATCCGCCAGGCCTTTAGAGGCTTCGAAGTGGTAACCGGCAGTCGGCCAGTGGCCAACAATCACGGCGCCATTTGGCTCGATGATGTCGCGGATAGTGCCCAGCGCGTCACAGAAATACTCGGCGTAGTCTTCCTGATCGCCACAGCCAAACAGGGCAACCAGTTTACCGTTGAAGTCCACTTCTTCCAGCGTCGGGAAGAAATCATCCCAGTCGCACTGGGCTTCGCCGTAGTACCAGGTCGGAATGCCCAGCAGCAGGATGTCATAGCCTTCGAGGTCTTCTTTGCTGCTCTTGGCGATGTCATGCACATCAGCAACGTCTTTACCGAGCTGTTTTTGAATGTTTTTTGCGATGTTTTCGGTATTGCCGGTATCACTGCCGAAGAAAATGCCGATGATTGCCATGAGTAAAATAACCTCTTGAAACTTAATAGTATGGTGGCGCAATTTGGCCACGGATAAGGGCAATAATAGCAGAACTGGCAACCCTGCGGAAACAGCTATCACGCAGGACTGCACTCTGTGCTACATGAAAAGGGTCATTAAGGGGATTTTCAGACTTATGCCTGGCTGCGCAACGTCTCAAGCTGGGCGATCAACATCTCTTCAATGAGTTCGCTGCGGCTGATATTGCGCGCGTCAGCCAGCTCGTTCAGCGCATCGACGGCGTCGGCGTTAAGCTTCAGTTCGACACGCTTAAGCCCACGATTTTTATCGCGTTTAAGCTGATTGCGTTTATTGATACGCAGCTGTTCATCGCGCGAAAGCGGATTCGTCTTGGGTCGTCCCGGGCGACGCTCATTCGCGAACAGATCTAGTGTCGTACGGTCCGTTTGTTCTTTGGCCATGATTCTGAGACTTCGGGGGAAACACGCCGCCCTGCTAATGCCCGGGCGATAAGCGCGCCATCATACATCACCAAAAACGGCGCGCCAACGACTGGAAGCCCGCAGTCTTCCAGTCGCTCTCTTTTTAATCAATTTGCCGTATCAGAGAGATAGCGACGAATGGCACGCAACACGGCGTCAGGTTTTTCGGCATGAACCCAGTGTCCGGCACCGGCAATGACGTGGGCACGCGCCTGCGGGAATTGCGCCAGTATGGCCTCGCGGTACGCGTCGGTAACATAAGGAGAGTTACCGCCACGAATGAAGAGGGTAGGGTGTGGCCAGGCCGGTACCGTTTCCCAGCCCACGATGTTGTTGTACTGCGCCCAGAGCACCGGCACGTTAAAACGCCATTGTCCGTCCACAAACGATTTCAACAGGAACTGCACAACGCCTTCTTCATCCAGATGGTCACGCATGACGGCCGCCGCCTGTTGGCGGGTCGCGACACCCGCTTCGGTGACCGCATTGATGGCGGCAAAAATGTCGTCATGACGGCGAACGTCGTAATCGACAGGCGCGACATCAATCACCACCAGGCCGTTAATACGCTCCGGCGCACGCGCCGTCAGGGCCATCACCGCTTTGCCGCCCATTGAATGCCCGATGAGGGTTACCTTCTGCAGGCCGTTGGCGTCCAGCGTATCCAGCAGATCCTGCGCCATCGCGGCATAGGTCATCTCGTCTGAACGCCCGGAAAGACCGTGATTGCGCATATCGACCTGCAAAATATCGTGGTCAGTAACCAGATCGCGCGCCAGCACGCCCAGGTTATCCAGACTGCCAAAAAGCCCGTGAACCAGTACGATGGGAGAATTATTGTTCGGCGATTGTGCAGTTTGCGCTCGGGTATTCAATTTCATGGCAAAGTTCTTTTTTTACGTATGTCAGGTTAGGGTATCATGTTGACCATTCTGCCGCCCGGCTGCAAGGTTCCAGTTTAATCTGACTTTTGTGGCCAACCTGGTTTGACGCTATCCGCTGTTGGGATTTGACCTTATAATCCCAATGACTTGTATTCAGATAAGATATCGCACTGGATTAAGATGAAAACAATCGAAGTTGATGACGAACTCTATCAGTATATTGCCAGCCAGACGCGGCATATCGGGGAGAGCGCGTCCGACATTTTACGGCGCATGCTTAAAATTTCCGCCGCTTCACAGCCTGCTACCCCAGTCACCAAAGATGTCGTGTCTCAGCCGGGCGTTGTCGCACAAGCAAAACCTGCCGTGACACCGGCAAAAGATAAAGTGCGCGCGATGCGCGAGCTGCTCCTGTCCGATGAATATGCGGAGCAGAAAAAGGCGGTTAATCGCTTTATGCTGGTGCTGTCTACACTTTATTCACTGGATAACAATGCGTTTGCTGAGGCGACCGAGTCGCTTCACGGTCGTACTCGCGTCTATTTCGCGGGTGATGAGCAGACGCTGCTGCAAAATGGCAACCAAACCAAACCCAAACATGTCCCTGGCACTCCGTACTGGGTGATCACCAATACCAATACGGGCCGCAAGTGCAGCATGATTGAACACATCATGCAGTCCATGCAGTTCCCGGCGGAATTGACTGAAAAGGTTTGCGGTACAATTTAACCCTTGCATCAGAAGGACCCGGTAATGGCAAATCACAGCCGTGCAGGCCAACCTGCACAACAAAGCGATTTGATTAACGTCGCTCAGCTGACCGCGCAGTATTACGTGCTGAAACCGGTCGTGGGCAACGCAGAACACGCAGTGAAGTTTGGTACATCTGGCCACCGCGGTAGCGCGGCGCGCCACAGCTTTAACGAACCGCACATTCTGGCCATTGCTCAGGCCATTGCAGAAGAGCGCGCTAAAAACGGCGTTACCGGTCCGTGCTACGTGGGGAAAGATACCCATGCACTGTCTGAACCTGCCTTTATTTCGGTGCTGGAAGTGCTGGTGGCAAACGGTGTCGATGTGATTGTTCAGGAGAACAACGGTTTTACCCCAACGCCTGCGGTCTCTAACGCTATCCTTGTGCACAACAAAAAAGGTGGCGCGCTGGCGGACGGCATCGTTATCACGCCATCCCACAACCCGCCGGAAGACGGCGGCATCAAATACAACCCGCCTAACGGTGGTCCGGCTGACACCAACGTCACCAAAGTGGTGGAAGATCGCGCCAACGCCTTGCTGGCAGATGGCCTGAAAGGCGTGAAACGTATTTCTCTGGATGCCGCCATGGCATCGGGTCACGTGAAAGAACAGGATCTGGTTCAGCCGTTCGTGGAAGGGCTGGCGGATATCGTCGATATGGCGGCGATTCAGAAAGCCGGGCTGAAGCTGGGCGTGGATCCGCTGGGCGGCTCCGGTATTGAATACTGGAAACGTATCGCAGAGCATTACAAGCTGGACCTGACCATCGTGAACGATCACGTCGATCAGACCTTCCGCTTTATGCACCTCGATAAAGATGGCGCGATCCGTATGGACTGTTCCTCAGAGTGTGCCATGGCGGGCCTGCTGGCGCTGCGCGATAAATTCGACCTGGCGTTTGCTAACGACCCGGATTATGACCGCCACGGTATTGTCACCCCGGCCGGACTGATGAACCCGAACCACTATCTGGCGGTTGCGATTAACTACCTGTTCCAGCACCGTCCGCAGTGGGGCAAAGAGGTGGCTGTCGGTAAGACGCTGGTCTCTTCAGCCATGATCGACCGCGTGGTCGATGCGCTGGGGCGCAAGCTGGTGGAAGTACCGGTTGGCTTCAAATGGTTTGTTGACGGTCTGCACGACGGCAGCTTCGGCTTCGGTGGTGAAGAGAGCGCGGGGGCATCTTTCCTGCGCTTCGACGGCACGCCGTGGTCAACCGATAAAGACGGCATCATCATGTGCCTGCTGGCGGCGGAAATCACCGCGGTCACCGGTAAAAACCCGCAGGAACATTATAACGACCTGGCGGCACGCTTTGGTGCGCCGAGCTATAACCGTATTCAGGCCAGCGCGACGTCTGCCCAGAAAGCGGCGCTGTCGAAACTCTCTCCTGAGATGGTCAGCGCAAGCACCCTGGCGGGCGACCCGATCACTGCCCGTTTGACGGCGGCACCGGGTAACGGTGCATCCATTGGCGGACTGAAAGTGATGACCGACAACGGCTGGTTCGCGGCACGTCCATCCGGTACGGAAGATGCGTATAAAATCTATTGCGAAAGTTTCCTTGGCGCTGAGCACCGTCAGCAGATTGAGAAAGAAGCGGTAGAGATTGTCAGCGAAGTGCTGAAAAACGCGTAAGTGCGGTTTGTGTGCCGGGCGGCACTGCGTTTGCCCGGCCTACAACAACGATCGTAGGCCCGGTAAGCGCTAGCGCCACCGGGCTTTTTTTTAACTGTGCTTATTCTTCAATTCAAACCGTGGTGACACCAGACCGTACAGCGTCCAGCCCATAAAGGTCACCATCGCACCATACAGCATCGCCTCCTGCCCGGATGAGTAGAGCGCATAGAAGCTGTAAATCGCCCCAATCAACGCCACGATGTTCGCCGCGCGCGCTTTGCGTGGTTCCACTTTCGCGACCTTCTGGATAATCACCAGCGCCGCCATCGACAGAATATATGGAATGATATTCGTCACGACCGCCAGGTTGACCAGCACGTTGAACTGGCTGTTCAGCGACGGGCTGATGGTCATCAGCGACAATCCGCTCTGGAAGATGACAATCGCTAACATGCCCTGCACCGGCGCATCGGCTTTGGTCACGCGGGAGAAGATTTTCGGGAAGTAGCCTTCATCAGCCGAAGATTTAAATACCTGAGCGATAGTAAACTGCCAGCCGAGAAGTGACCCGCAGCAGGACATCACCATCAGACCCATGATCACTTTCCCGACGCCTGGAGTGAACATCTGCGCAAAAGCCAGCCCGAACGGCGCCGTGGAGTTTGCCAGGTCCATGTTCGGCACGATGCCTGCAATCACGTTCGTCGAGACGATATAGATCACCGCCGCGCCGAGCGTGCCGCCGAGAACGGCAATCGGGACGTTCTTTTCCGGGTTCTCCACCACTTCCGCATTCGCACAGGCGGATTCCAGGCCGAGGAAGGCCCATAGCGTCATGGCGATAGAAGAGCCCACTGCGGTAAAGAACGGTACATGGTGCGGGTTCCAGGAGTTAGCGTACAGGGTCGGGCTGAACCAGAACCAGCCGATGATGCACAGGCCGACAACCGGGATGATTACGCCCCAGACGGTGATGCTGCTGAGCTGGCCGGTGATGCGCGCGCCGCCAAAGTTGGCCACGGTGCAGATCCACAGCACGCCGATGGTGGCTAAACCAATCTGTACCGGGCTAAGCGTCGCGCCAAACAGCTCTGTGCCGTAACCGACGGCGGAAATAGCAATGGCCACGTTAGCGATTAGCAGTGACACCCCGTAGGTATAGTTGGCCATAAAGTTGCCGGACTTACCAAAGGCATATTCGGCATAGCCCCCCATACCGCCTGACTTGCGGCTGAACATTCCGCACTTGGCAAACGCCCATGCCAGCGCCATTGAACCTAAGGCGGTCACCAGCCAGGAGATAATCGAAATGGTCCCCACTTCTGCAAGCTTGGTGGGCAGCATGATGATCCCCGATCCCATCATATTCACCATAGTGAGGATGGTGAGCTGCATTACGCCCATCTTATTGGACTTACTCATAATGTCTCTCCTTTCAGCAGCGCGGGCTGAGCGGCGGGTTGTTTGATGACATTGCAGCGAACCTGTTTGCGACCCTCGCACTCTTCGACGTAGACCCCCTGCAGCTCGGGCGCAAAGCCCGGTAACAGGTTGATGCCTTCTTCCAGCGCGGCAAAGTAGCGCAGCACGGAACCGCCCCAGACTTCCCCCGGGACAACGCATAGCACCCCTGGCGGATAAGGAAGGGCGCCTTCAGCGGCGATGCGGCCTTCCGCGTCGCGCAGGGAGACCAGTTCCACTTCTCCGCGCAGATAGGCGTAGTTCGCGTCCTGCGGGTTCATCATCACGCGCGGGAAGTGAGATTTGCGGAACATCTCTTTCTGTAGCTGTTTCACGTTGTGGCGGGCGTACAGGTCATGCATCTCCTGGCAGATCTGGCGCAGGGTGTAATCCGCGTAGCGATCCGGATGTTGTCTGCAGATGGAAGGCAGCACCTCTTTTAGCGGGGCATCACTCTCGAGCAGTTTTTCGAAGCGGACCAGCTGTGCCACCAGCTGCTGCAGTTTGCCCATATCTTCCGCTGGCGTGAGCAGGAACAGGATCGAGTTGAGATCGCATTTCTCCGGCACAATGCCATTTTCACGCAGGAAGTTGGCGAGGATAGTGGCAGGCACGCCAAAATTGTCATACTCGCCGGTGCGGGCGTTAATGCCCGGCGTGGTCAGCAAGAGCTTGCACGGGTCGATAAAATACTGGTGCTCAGCGTAGCCTTCAAAAGCGTGCCAATGTTCACCCGGCACGAAATGGAAGAAACGCAGGTCGGTCGCAATTTCCGCCGTGTCCCAGCTTACCCAGGGACGACCATCTACCGTTTCGGGTACGAACGGACGCAGGTAGTGGCAGTTCTCCAGAATTAATTTTCGCGCTTCGATACCGTTCACCACGCAATCCATCCACATGTTGCGGCCGCTCTGTCCTTCATGCATCCGGGCGTTGATGTCCAGCGCGGCAAACAGCGGATAGAACGGGCTGGTGGAGGCGTGCATCATAAAGGCGTTATTCAGCCGCTTATGCGGGACATAGCGCTGCTGGCCTTTGATGTGGCTGTCTTTCTTGTGGATTTGCGAGGTCTGGGAGAAGCCCGCCTGCTGTTTGTGCACAGACTGGGTCACCAGGATCCCCGGATCGTTTTCGTTCAGATCCAGCAGCAGGGGAGAGCAGTCGGCCATCATCGGAATAAACTGCTCGTAACCCACCCAGGCCGAGTCAAACAGGATGTAATCGCACAGATGACCAATCTTATCCACCACCTGACGGGCGTTATAGATGGTGCCATCGTAGGTACCCAGCTGGATCACCGCCAGGCGGAACGGACGCGCATCGCGTGCACGGCCAGGCGCCACCTCTGCCACAAGCTCGCGCAGATAACGTTCATCAAAGCAGTGGGCGTCAATACCACCGATAAAACCGTACGGGTTGCGCGCGGTTTCCAGATAGACCGGCGTAGCGCCTGCCTGAAGGAGGGCACCGTGATGGTTGGATTTATGGTTGTTACGGTCGAACAAGACCAGGTCACCCGGCGTGAGCAGGGCGTTAAGCACCACTTTGTTAGATGATGAAGTGCCATTCAGTACGAAGTAAGTCTTATCGGCATTAAAGACTTTGGCCGCATGCTGCTGGGCGATGCACGGTGCGCCTTCGTGGATCAGCAGGTCGCCCATCGCCACGTCGGCGTTGCACAGATCGGCACGGAAAAGCGTCTCGCCAAAGAAGTCGACAAACTGGTTCCCGGCAGGGTGACGGCGGAAGAATTGCCCGCCCTGATGCCCCGGGCAGTCAAACGCGCTGTTGCCCTGTTTCACATAATCGACCAGGGCGCGGAAAAACGGCGGGCGCAGCTGGGTTTCATACTTCTGCGCTGCCGCTTCAAGTTGACGTCCATAAAAGTCGTTGCTGGTGTCTGAATATTCAAATACGCCATGAATGCGTGATAAATAGTCTGCCGGGATGATCTCTTCTTTGTGCGTCGCGACAAAAACAGGAATACCAAATCCGGTGGCTTCTATTTCGTCCAGTATACCGTCGGTAATATCGCTGACGGCCAGAACAATAGCGGCAACATCAATATAATCCGAGGCCCGCACATCCACCAGTTCACGCTGGGTGGTAAAACAATCCGGACAGGCACGGCTGGCTGCAATTTTTAAACTGTTCATCTTTCTCTCTTTATTTTAGGTAATAAAAGCCTCGATTTCTTGCAAAAAAGAAATCGATAATTTTCCGGAAAAAAAAGCAAAAGGAGGCCGCTGATTAAAAATCAGTGAATTGCTTTTTTATGATGGCAATTCAGTCCGCCTGGTGCGGATGAGTCTGAATCACGTTAAATGAGCGCACGAGGTTACAGGCAACAGCCTGTAAAATAGGGAGTTTCAGGATAACCTGTAAGCGAGTGCGCCAGAAGTCGAAGGACTACCGGGCATTAAAGAGATGAAAGTCAAAGCAGTTTCGGTGGGCAAACATCATGATATGTGTTGTCCGCCTTATATGGGGCATTAAACGATTGTTGTTTTCCATGTTTCATTTTCCTTTCAGTAATTGAAAGCATGGTCATTTTATCCAGGAAAAGGCGATTAACTGTGAAACAGATCACCGTTAACCGATCAAATCAGAAATAAATATTCGTTTTTGATGAATATCGCAGATCAAAATGCTGATTTGTTGATGGTCTGTTAATGGATTGTATTGTTAATGTCTTAAATGAGCGAAAATAACCCGATAAAATAACGGTGAGTTATTTTTGGACTATTTTTCTGGTTGGTTTTGTTTTTATTTAAAATAAAATGAATAGTTATTCAGAGCATAAACCGATAACCGATACCGGTTTCAGTTAATAAATGGCGAGGGCGAGCGGGATCGATTTCGAGTTTCTGACGAAGGTGCCCCATATATATGCGCAAATAGTGACTATGTTCTACGGCATTGGGGCCCCATACCTGACTTAATAGCTGGCGTTGGGTGAGCACCTTGCCGTGGTTGTTGAGCAGCACGGCGAGGAGGCGAAACTCGATTGGCGTGAGATGGATCTCCTCTTCACCGCGCACAATGCGTCGCGCGGCAAGATCAACCCGGATATCACCAAACGTGTAAGTGGGGTCGGCAGGTGTAGAGGCACTGTGACGACGCAGCGCCACGCGAAGGCGTGCCTGCAGTTCGCCGATACCAAAGGGTTTAATCAGGTAGTCATCCGCCCCGGCATCCAGCGCGGCAATTTTATCCGTCTCTTCTGTGCGGGCGGAGAGCACCAGAATCGGCATCTGGCTCCACTGGCGGACTTCCCGAATGAAATCGATGCCGTCGCCGTCCGGTAGACCAAGATCGAGGATCACCAGGTCCGGTTTGCGGGTGGCGGCTTCAATTAAACCCCGCTGAAGCGTACCTGCATCATGCACGCGCAGGCCATCTCCTTCCAGCGCCGCGCGCAGAAACCGACTAATGGCGATCTCATCTTCAACAATCAGAACGTTGATCACAAATCCTCTGGTAATTCATTAAGTTCTGGCGGGGTTTCCAGAGGAAGTGTAACACAAAAACGCGCACCGCCTTCCGGACGATTCTCTGCGGAAATGGACCCGCCGTGAACGTCAATGATCGCCTGGCAAATGGCCAGCCCCAGCCCAACGCCCGGAATGGCCGACTCCTTATTGCCGCGCGCGAATTTTTCAAAAATAGCCAGCTCTTGTCCGGCAGGAATGCCCGGACCAGTATCCCAGACGTCAAGATGCAGCGTTCCTTCTTCCACCGTCGCATCCACGCCAATCCGTGCACTGGCACCGGCATATTTGCCGGCATTTTCCAGCAGGTTGATCAGCACGCGTTCAAACAGCGGGCCATCAACGTGAATCAGGGTGAGTGGCTCGGGCATGTTGAGCGCGATATGCCGCCCACCGAGGCCAGGCTCGAGCATTTTCAGGGCGCTGCCTACCACCTCTTCAAGCGTGAGCCACTCTTTTTTGAGGTTAAAACCGCCTGACTGGATACGCGCCATATCAAGCAGGTTATTCACCAGGCGCGTGGTATTCAGCACGTGCTGGCGGATCTCGCTGGCCTGAAGGGCGTGTTTAGAGCCTTCCGCCGCCAGGTCCAGCGTCAGGATTTCTGACTGACCAAACAGGACGGTGAGCGGGGTTCGAAGGTCATGAGACAGCGCCGCCAGCAGCGAGTTACGAATACTTTCACGTTCGCTTGCCAGCCGGGCCTGCTCTTCGCTGGCGGTGAGCGCCAGCCGTTCCAGCGCGCTGGCCACCAGCAGGGTGAAGGTTTCCAGCAGCCGCTGCTGTTCAGGGATCATCAGCTGGCGCAGGTTGGAGGGCTCAACGATGACCAGCCCCTGATTTTTATCGGCACTGCGCAGGGGCAGAATTTGATAGGGCACGCCGGGCAGGGTGTCGGTCCCTGCGCCAGCCGGTAACCCTTTGTCAAAGCTCCAGCGCGCGATAGCCTCGTCCCAGGGCGTCATGCCCGAGGCCGACGTCAGCGGGCGCAGCTTGCCATGTTCGTCCGGGAGTAAAATCAGGTTGCTGGCATGAAACGTCGAGCGGATAAACTGCTCGCTGGTCTGCACAATATCCAGCGGGGTACGGCCCACCGCCAGCGATTTCGACATCTCATAGAGATGGCGGGTGCGCTGTTCGCGGTAGCGGGCGATACGCGCCTGATAGCGTACGCCCGCCGTCAGATTCCCGATCACCAGCCCGACGGTGAGCATTACCGCAAAGGTGAGTATGTACTGCACATCCGACACGGCGAGCGTTCCGCGGGGGGCAATAAAGAACAGATCGAAGCTGATGACGTTGATAACCGTCGCCAGTACCGACGGCCAGCGCCCGTAAAAGAGCGCCACCACCACCACGCCAAGAAGGTAGATCATCACCAGGTTGGCGGCATCAAAGGCTATCAGCCACTGGCTGGCAATGACGGTGATCAGGGCACAGAGCACCACGGCCACAAGACAGCCGCGGAGCTGAATGCGCCACTTATCGCTGAAGGTGCGGCTGTCCGGTGCGCGGTTGGGTAACGGCGTGGGTTTGTCATCCAGCGCCACGATCACCAGATCCAGATCCGGCGCGCGGTGGGCCAGTTTATCGGCAAAGGATTCGCGGCTAAACCAGCGGCGATGCTGGCGACGGCCAATCACGATTTTCCCCAGGTTATGCTCACGCGCGTAGCGCAGAATGGCTTTATCTTCCTGAGGATCGGAAAGGGTGGCGGTTTCCGCGCCCAGCTCCTGCGCCAGGCGCAGAGAACTCAGAATAGCGCGACGCTGGTTTTCAGGCAGCGCGTGCAGCTGCGGCGTTTCGACATACACCGCGTGCCAGACGCTGCCAAACTTGGCCGCCAGGCGAGCGGCGGTGCGGACAAGTTTTTCATTGCCGCTGCCGTGCCCCACGCACAGCAGGATGGCGTCCCGCGTATGCCAGACGCGTTCCTGTCCCTGCAGGTCACGCCAGGCGCGCATTTGATCGTCCACCCGGTCGGCGGTGCGGCGCAGGGCCAGCTCGCGCAGGGCAATCAGGTTGCCTTTACGGAAGAAATGTTCGATGGCGCGTTCGGCCTGACCGGCGATATAGACTTTGCCTTCATGCAGGCGCTGGCGCAAATCATCGGGGGGCAGGTCGACCAGCACCACTTCGTCCGCGGAATCAAAGAAGGGATCGGGCACCGTCTCACGGACCTGAATGCCGGTCACGCCGCTCACCACGTCGTTCAGGCTTTCGAGATGCTGAACGTTAACCGTCGTGAATACATCGATGCCGGCTTCCAGTAACTCTTCCACGTCCTGCCAGCGTTTTGGATGGCGTGAGCCTGGCGCATTGCTGTGCGCCAGTTCGTCCATCAGGATAAGGGCGGGACGGCGGGCGAGGGCGGCATCGAGATCGAATTCGGTGACTAACCGACCACGATGACTGATGCGTCGGGGCGGCTGAGTGGCCAGCCCCTTCAGCAGCGATGCGGTCTCTTTGCGGCCGTGGGTTTCAACCACGCCGATCAGAATATCGAGCCCCTGCGCCCGAAGCCGCTGGGCTTCTGTCAGCATGGCGAAGGTTTTCCCGACGCCTGCGCAGGCGCCAAAGAAAATTTTCAGTTTGCCGCGATGGGCTTCAGCTGTTTGTTCGAGCAGCCTGTCCGGATCCGGGCGCATGGGCTCGTCGGTCATTTAGTTTTTCCTTAGCGCGTCCAGCGCCAGATTCAGCTCAACAATATTTACCACGGGCATGCCGATAAAGCTGACCAGCGGCTTTTGCGTGTGCTCGGCAACAAGCTGGATAACCTGCTCAACGGTCAACTGACGGGCAGCGGCGACGCGCGGGATCTGCCATGCCACCGCTGCCGGCGTCAGGCTATAGTCCAGCCCGCTGGCCGAGGCGGTTACCAGCTCCACGGGAACATGCTGACTGGCCTGTGGATTAGCGGCGCGAAGAGCGGCCACGCGCTCAGTGACGGCTTTGTCCAGCTCAGGGTTGCTGCCCGCCAGGTTACTGCCGCCGGATGCCATCGGATTATACGGGCTTTCGGCAGTGGCGGAAGGGCGTCCCTGGAAGTAGCGGGCATCCGTAAAGTTCTGACCAATCAGGCGCGAACCGCGGTTTTCTCCATTTTGCATAATCAGCGAGCCGTTGGCCCGATCCTTAAACCACCACTGGCCCAGCGCGGTGGTCACCAGCGGGTACAACCCGCCGGTAATAAGAGACAGCAGAATAAACAGAAGTATAGCGGGGCGTAACATCGTCATTTGATTCACCTTTTAAACCAGGCCGAACAGCGTCAACAGCAGGTCAATAACCTTGATACCGATGAAGGGCACCACCAGCCCGCCCAGGCCGTAAATCCACAGGTTACGGCGCAGCATGGCGGCGGCGGTGAGCGGCTTATAGCTCACGCCTTTCAGCGCCAGCGGGATCAGGAAGACAATAATCAGGGCGTTAAAAATCACTGCGCTCAGAATGGCCGAGGCTGGGGAGTGCAGATGCATCACATTCAGCGCGTTTAACTGCGGATAAGTCGCAGCAAACGCGGCCGGAATGATGGCGAAATACTTCGCCACGTCGTTGGCGATGCTGAACGTGGTCAGCGAACCGCGTGTCATCAGCATTTGCTTGCCGATGTGCACCACTTCAATCAGCTTGGTCGGGTTGGAGTCCAGGTCGACCATGTTGCCCGCCTCTTTTGCGGCCTGGGTACCGGAGTTCATCGCTACCGCCACGTCAGCCTGTGCGAGGGCAGGGGCATCGTTGGTCCCGTCACCGGTCATCGCCACCAGACGGCCTTCCGCCTGATATTGACGAATCAATGCCAGTTTGGCTTCCGGGGTGGCTTCGGAAAGAAAATCATCCACGCCCGCTTCGGCGGCAATCGCCGCGGCAGTCAGCCGGTTATCCCCGGTGATCATCACCGTTTTGATCCCCATCTTGCGCAGCTGGGCAAAGCGCTCTTTGATGCCGCCTTTGACGATGTCCTTCAGGGCAATGACCCCGAGCACGCGCGCCCCTTCGGCCACCACCAGCGGCGTCGCCCCCTGACGGGCCACGCTCTCGACCAGGCTGTCCACTTCCGGTGGGAAATGACCGTTGTTGGCCTCAATGTGGCGACGGATGGCGTCAACGGAACCTTTACGGATCATGCGATCCTGGATGTTGATGCCGCTCATGCGGGTTTGCGCCGTGAAGGGCACGAAAGTGGCATGCAGGCTCTGCACGTCGCGCTGGCGCAGGTTGAAGCGCTGTTTGGCGAGGATCACAATGCTGCGGCCTTCCGGGGTTTCATCGGCAAGGGAAGAGAGCTGGGCGGCATCCGCCAGCGTTTTTTCATCCACGCCCGGGGCGGGTAAGAAGTCTGACGCCTGGCGGTTACCCAGGGTGATGGTCCCGGTTTTATCCAGCAGCAAGACATCCACGTCACCGGCGGCTTCCACCGCCCGCCCGCTGGTGGCGATGACGTTGGCACCGAGCATGCGGCTCATACCGGCCACGCCGATGGCCGACAGCAGACCACCAATGGTGGTGGGGATCAGACAGACCAGCAGTGCCACCAGAACAGTGACGGTGACCGCGGTGCCGCCATAGGCGGAGAACGGCCAGAGCGTTGCCGTTGCCAGCAGGAAGACGATGGTCAAGGCCACCAGCAGGATAGTCAGCGCAATTTCGTTAGGGGTTTTCCGACGCTGCGCGCCTTCCACCATGGCGATCATCCTGTCGAGGAAGGTCTCTCCCGGGTTAACGCTGCACTGGATCACCAGCCAGTCGGAGAGAATGCGTGTCCCGCCCGTCACGGAGGCGAAATCGCCGCCGGATTCACGGATCACCGGCGCAGATTCACCGGTGATGGCGCTTTCGTCCACCGATGCGCCCCCCTCAATAACTTCCCCGTCGCAGGGGATGATGTCGCCCGCTTCCACCAGCACCACATCGCCTTTACGCAGTTCATCCGCCGGAACGTGGTCCATCTGCGCGCCGTATTTTGGTTCACGTAGCTTGCGCGCGAAGGCAGTTTTTTTCACTCCTTTCAGGCTGTTGGCCTGGGCTTTACTCCGGCCTTCCGCCAGCGCCTCTGCGAAGTTGGCGAACAGCACGGTAAACCACAGCCACAGGCTGATGGCTCCGGTAAACATCGCGTTTCCCGGCATGTGGCCCGTTCCCATGGCGATCGCCAGGGCGGTGGTCAGGACGCTTCCCGCCCAGACAATAAACATCACCGGGTTGTGCCACTGCACGCGCGGGCTGAGTTTTTTCACCGCATCCATGAGCGCCTGGCGAACTAATGACGGTTCGAACAGGGCCAGTTGTTTACGACTCATGACAATTTCTCCGCAAAATCAGCGTAAAGAGAGGTATTCCGCGACCGGGCCTAACGCGAGGGCGGGGATAAAGGTCAGGGCGCCGACCAGCAACACGGTGCCCGTCAGCAGGCCGATAAACAGCGCGCCGTGGGTCGGCAATGTGCCGGTAGTGGTCGGTTGAATTTTTTTATTCACCAGCGATCCGGCAATCGCCATAACCGGCACAATGATCCCGAAGCGACCCACAAACATGCAGAACGCCAGCAGACAGTTCCAGAACGGTGAGTTGGCGCTTAAGCCTGCAAAGGCGCTGCCGTTGTTGTTGGCGGCAGAGGAGACGGCATAGAGCACTTCGCTAAAGCCGTGGATCCCGGGGTTAAAAATGCCGCTGCGTCCGGCCTCGGTCATCAGCGCCAGTGCGGTGCCGAGCAGTACAAGCGCCGGGGTGACCAGAATCGCCAGTGCGGTTAATTTCATTTCGCGAACGTCGATTTTTTTCCCCAGGTATTCCGGTGTGCGGCCAATCATCAGACCGGCAATAAACACCGCCAGCAGTACGAACAGCAGCATGCCGTAAAGACCGGAGCCCACGCCGCCAAACACCACTTCGCCAATCTGCATCAGCCACATCGGGATCATGCCACCCAGTGCGGTAAACGAGTCATGCATGGCGTTAACCGCCCCGCAAGAGGCTGCCGTGGTAACCACCGCATACAGACTGCTGGCGAGAATGCCAAAGCGGCTCTCTTTCCCTTCCATGTTGATCGCGCTATCGGCACCCAGTGAAAGGAAGTGCGGATTACCCTGCCATTCGGCCCACATCACCAGCGCTACGCAGACTACAAAGATAAGCGACATGGTCCAGAGCAGGGTGCGCCCCTGACGGCGATCGTTGACCACGTCGCCAAAGGCGAAGCAGAGCGCAGCGGGGATCAGGAAGATCGCCAGCATCTGCACAAAATTGGTTAGTGCGGTGGGGTTCTCAAACGGATGCGACGAGTTGGCGTTAAAGAAACCACCCCCGTTCGTCCCCAGCATCTTGATGGCCTCCTGTGACGCCACCGGGCCCATCGGCAGGAGCTGTTTTGCGCCTTCAAGGGTGGTATATGACGTGTAAGGCAGCAGGTTTTGCAGGGAGCCTTGCTGAATAAAGAACAGCGCGATCAGCAGCGCAATCGGCAGCAGGATCCACAGGGTAATGCGTGTCAAATCGACCCAGGCATTTCCAAGGGTACTGATTTTTTGACGCGCAAACGCACGCGTCAGGGCAAAGATCACCGCGATACCGCTGGCAGCAGAGAGGAAATTCTGCACGGTTAACCCGGCCATCTGGCTGAAGTAGCTTAGCGTGGTTTCACCGGCATAGGACTGCCAGTTGGTGTTGGTGACAAAGCTGACCGCCGTGTTCAGCGCAAGATGCCAGGACAAACCCGGTAAGTGTTGCGGATTCAGCGGCAGGTTGCCCTGCAGCATTAGCATGGCAAAAAGCGCAATGAGCCCCGCGATATTGAGCAGCAGAATGGCGAACAGGTATTCACGCCAGTTCATCTCCCGATCGTCGATTCCCAGTACACGCCAGATCCCTTTTTCAACGCTTCCCGTGCCGGGCAAGGGGACGTTGTTAATCAGCCGTGCCAGTACCGATCCCAGCGGCCTTGCCAGAACCAACAATACCGCTAAGAAGCTGGCAATAAGCAAAAACGCCTGAGCAGCCATCAGAATGCCTCCGCGTTAATCAGGGCATAAACCAGATAACCCAATAACAGGAACACCAGCACGATGCCGGTAATAAGACCTGCACTCACAATCCACCTCCGGGTGACTTTTGTTGTTGCTCTAACGGTAGGATTTGCGGCGCAAAGATTTCGCAAAAATGAGAAGGGCGGGTGTAAAAAAAGTATAAAAATGGCAAAAGCCACAATTTAACTATTGATAAGTAAATCGTTAACTTTTTTGTAACTTAATTACGGCGTGAAGGTAAATTTTCACTAAACAGACGAAAATAAGTGGTCGGATGAGTAGTAAAATTACAAACAAAGCGATATTATTTTAGCCAGGTCACAGATTTTGAATTTTCCGGATGACGTTTCCGGCCAACTATAGGGGAGAAAATATGGATCTTTATAAAGAGTATCCGGCTCATATCGTGTTCATGCGTCGCACTTTCGCCGTAGTGGCTGGTGTACTGGCCCTGCCGGTGATGCTGTTCTGGAAAGATCGTGCACGTTTTTACAGCTATCTGCACCGCGTCTGGGCGAAAACCAGCGAGAAGCCGGTGTGGATGGACCAGGCCGAGAAAGCGACCTGCGATTTCTACTGATACTAAGACGACACACAGCAATAAAAAAACCGCCAACAGCAATGTGGCGGTTTTTTTGTCCCTCGGGATTCGCGGTCCGTTGGGTGATTTTTCAGGCTCTCACACAGAGGTTTTCAAGCATACTTCTGCAAGCTGAAGATTCAAACGCTTGGATCCTAAATATATTCTTAAAAACAATTGCAATGGATTACGCTTCGTGCGTGCGGAGATTACTATGCAGCGTCCCTTTCCGCCATCTCGCAAATGGGCACCGGTCACGGGAGAGGTATTTCCACAACCGTGAGTCAGGCTCCACA
>NZ_RXRN01000037.1:0-45302 GCF_003986875.1 Enterobacter sp. WCHEn090032 | reverse complement strand
ATACACCCCAAAGGGGAGAGGGGACTGGTTGGTGCGGTCTGTAATACCAGCACCGGTCCGCATTTCTCCCTCTCCCTTTCAGGGAGAGGGCCGGGGTGAGGGTATTTTTTACGCCGGTATCTGGTCAATCTTACTGCTGCGCGACCACACGCGGTGCGCGGCGAGCAGATCAAACAGCTTCGTCATAAACGCGTCGTCAACGTTATCTCCCTCCACAATGCCGTCCTCACCTTGCTCGGCCACCTTCAACGGCGCTTTAAACTGTCGCGCATCGCCGGAAAGGGCGATCGGTTTCAGGTGCTTATAGGCTTCGAGCAGATAATAGACGGCGTCACCGTTGGTCAGCAGGCTGGTTATATCCCCGCCCGGCACAATCACCGCGTCCACCGTCAGCGACGGTGCACCGGCAAAGGTTGCCGCCACCGGCAGCACGGAGCCGTCATCAGCGGTCACTTCACCCATGCGTGAATAAAGCAGTTTGGCGTGTACGCCTTTGGTTTTCAGCGCCTGCATGATCCCCAGCACGTCGCTGGCGCGGGCTTTGTCATTCAGCAGGATCGCCACCACGCGGCCTTTGATCGACCCTCCCGGCACCGCGTACAGGCTCAGCGACGGATCTTTCTTGATGCCGTTAACCTCTTTCGGCGGCGCAAGATTGCGCTGCTCATCGGTCAGCGTGATACCCAGGTTATCCGCCACGCTCTGGGCAAGCTGAATATCAATATGCGCCAGCTGGTCGACTACGCGCTCGCGGATATACGTGCGCACCACTTTGCTCAGTTCAAAGCTGAAGCCGCCGATAATATGCTGCTGTTCAATCGGCGTCTGGCTGTTCCAGAACAGGCGAGGGTGGGCGTAATACTCGCCGAACGACGGGCTGCGCTCGCGAATTTTATTGCCATCGATCCGCTCCTGATACGATTCGAATCCACCACGTTTTGGGGCCGGAGGGGTTTCACGCGGCCAGTTATCGTTGATGGAGTTCGGCTCATAGTTGGCCGGGTTGGTATCAATATCCTGACGGTGCATCCCGTCGCGCTGGAAGTTGTGATACGGGCAGGTGGGGCGGTTGATCGGGATCTCGTGGAAGTTCGGCCCGCCAAGACGGCTGATCTGCGTATCGGTATACGAGAACAGGCGTCCCTGTAACAGCGGATCGTTGGTGAAATCCAGCCCCGGCACGATATGTCCGGGGTGGAAGGCGGCCTGTTCGTTTTCGGCAAAGAAGTTATCCGGGTTGCGGTTGAGCACCATTTTACCCACCAGCTGAACCGGCACCAGCTCCTCCGGGATCAGTTTTGTCGGGTCCAGGAGATCGAAATCGAACTTAAATTCGTCCTCTTCCGGGATCAGCTGCAGGCCCAGTTCGTATTCCGGGAAGTCACCGGCTTCAATGGACTCCCACAGCTCCCGGCGATGGAAGTCCGGGTCGCGCCCGGTCAGCTTCTGCGCCTCATCCCACACCAGCGAGGCTTTACCCGCCACCGGTTTCCAGTGGAAACGGACAAACGTGGCTTTCCCCTCGGCGTTGATCATCCGGAAGGTGTGAATGCCAAACCCCTCCATGGTGCGGTAACTGCGGGGGATCCCGCGGTCTGACATCGCCCACATCACGTTGTGCAAGGTTTCAGGTTGCAGAGAGACATAGTCCCAGAAGGTGTCGTGCGCACTTTGTCCCTGCGGTATGGCCCAGTGGGGCTCCGGTTTTACCGCATGGACAAAGTCAGGAAATTTATGCGCATCCTGAATGAAAAACACCGGGGTGTTATTACCCACCAGATCGAAAATACCCTCTTCGGTATAAAACTTGGTGGCGAAGCCGCGGATATCACGCACTGTATCCGCCGAGCCCGCACCGCCCTGAACGGTGGAGAAACGCACAAACACCGGCGTTATCTTGTCCGGGTCGGAGAGGAAGTCCGCTTTGGTGATCGCTTTCAGGCTCTTGTAGGGCTGGAAGTAGCCGTGCGCAGCGGAGCCGCGCGCGTGGACGATGCGCTCCGGTATGCGTTCGTGGTCAAAGTGGGTAATTTTTTCCCGCAGGATAAAATCTTCCAGCAGGGTTGGCCCGCGGGACCCGGCGCGCAGGGAGTTCTGGTCATCAGCGATGCGCACCCCCTGGTTGGTGGTCAGCGCATAGCCTTCTCCGCCTTTGCGATGAGGATCGAGGGATTTGAGCTTCTCATTGCCGGTGTCCGGTGATTTCAGACTGCCCGGCGCGGTAGGCTGCTCGCCTGGGGCGGACGGGCCAGGGGAAGGGCGATGAGAGCCATCTTCAGGGGCAAGTGAGTCCATCCCAGGTTGCGATTCTTCGGTGCCATGAATGGGTGATTGATGTGTTTTATCTTTGTTCGACATTGCACGCTTCTCCTTTATTCATTCCTAAAAAACCCTGTTAACTATAGAACAATGTAGGGAAAGGGCAGGTGAACTAAGAGTTTTCAGATACTGACTGCGTAAAAGGCACGCTCAACCACACGCAAGGCGCGACGCGTGGGGGCAGGATCGGCTATCATAGAATTTTCCTGCTTCAAGAATTTGTTTTAGTGAATCCGTCGCTTATGAAACCTCTTCGTCAACAAAACCGCCAGGTTATTAGCTATGTGCCCCGCGTTGAGCCCGCGCCGCCTGACCATGCCCTGAAAGTGGAGGGGTTTCGCGATGTCTGGCAACTGCGGGGTAAATACGTGGCCTTTGTGCTGATCGGCGAGCACTTCCGTCGGTCCCCTGTGTTTAACGTGCCGGAAGCGGCCCAGCGCTGGGCAATACAGATCCGACAGGATGAAGACATCCTGGAATAACCCTCAGTCTTTTCCTTTGTGACCCCGTCCGCGCGTACAAAATAAAATACAACCCTGTTTGTCAGGGTTATTGGATAGATAAAATGCATACTGAGTGTTTTATTTATTCCGTGCTGGCGCAGTGGGTGGTCAAATAATGAAATAATAAAGCGTGATGTATTTCATGTTATTTTTGCTGCAAAAGTTAATCTGTTGTTTTTAAGATGAAAATAATTTCATGATATTTTAGGTGTAACTTCTATCCTATAAATGTTAATAAAAATTTAACGTTTTCAGGATGGTAAAATATGCACCAGGCGCGTAATACTGCGGGGATACAGTATCCCTTGTCTCGTCTCGCTGTGGCTGTTCGTCATGCTATTCCTTTCCTGGTTATTGCCGCGCTGCCGGTCAGCGCGGCGACGACGATTAATTCCCAGTCGACAACGTATACGCTGTCCGGTCCCGGCCCGTTTGATATGCCTTCGCCAAATAACATCACCGTGACCAGCGGCGCTGCGATTGACGGCGACACGACGCAGGACTGGCAGGTAACCGTCGAAGATGGCGCCACGGTGGATGGCCCGTCATATGGCCTGTCGCTTGGCTCAGCATCGGGGAACACGTTGCTGAATCTGGGGGGCGATGTGACAACGACGGGAAGTGGTTCCGGAGGAAATGCCGCCGGGGTCCGACTGACCAACGGCGGCACGCTGAATATTCTCTCGACGGGTTCGATTAACAGTAATAGCGACGGTATTTTCCTGACCACCGGCGGCACGGTGAATAACAGCGGCTCAGTGAGTGGCGCTGATGGTGGTACCTCTGTTTATTTTAGTTCCGGCACAGGCGTTTATAACGGCGACAGTAATTCGGTTATTGGTGGGGGCTACGGTATTATTGTGGATGCGGGAACGTCAACAATTACCAACGCCGGTACAATTGACTTACTGCATAATGGCGTCTGGTTTCGCGGCAGTTCTTCGGGCTCTGTTGATAACCAGACTGGCGGTATTATTCATTCGACCAGTACCTCTAATTATGGGATTGAAATCAACGCTTCGGGCGTGGTGACTATTACTAACGAAGGTGCTATTACCGGTAATACCGGCATTATATTGGGTACCAGCGGACACACCCTGACAAACAGCGGCGCCATTATCGGTACCGGGGGGACCGCCATCTCGCTGACGGGGAATAATAATACCGTCACTCTCGATACGGGGAGTGATATCACCGGCAATATTGCCGCAACCGGAACCGGTAATACCCTGACGCTAAACGGGCAGGGCACGCTTAACAGTAACGTTACTGGCGTGCAAAGTATTACCGTGGCGGCAGATGTCGGTCAGAGCTGGCTCCTCAACGGCACGTCAGACACGACAGGCACCATAAATCAGGCGTTGCATGTGCAAAGCGGCACTCTGATCCTCAACGGAGCCCTGACTAACAGCGGTGCTGGCGGGGGAACCACCATTGATGGCGATGCGACTCTCCAGCTAGGCAACAATTCCACCTTTGGCAGCGTAACGGGGAACATTGTCGATAACGGCACACTGCGCTTCTCCCGAACCGATGATGTGAGCATCGGCAACGCCATCAGCGGCAGCGGGAGCGTCAATCAGGCCGGAAACGGCCAGACCACGCTGACGACCGCCAACACTTATTCCGGCGGCACCGTGGTGGATGCCGGCACGTTAAATGCGGCAGATCATAATGCCCTTGGCTCCGGGAACGTCACCATTAACAGTGGCGGGACGCTGGCCTTGTCTTTCAACGGTGACGCTTTCACCAATACCATTACCAACAACGGCGTGCTGGACGTCATTGATGCGGATAACACCCTCGTCGGGAATATCACCGGCACCGGGGAAAGCCGAATCAGCGCGCTGACGACAACCATCGATGGTGACAACAGCGGCTTCAGCGGCCTGTGGAACATTGTCAGTGCCGGGTCGGCATTCATCCATACCGCGGAGAGCCTCGGCGCAGGCACGATACAGCTGGCAGGGGTGCTCAACATTGTGCCCGCTACGGGAGGATTTCTGTTGAGCAATGCCCTTACCGGTACCGGCCTGCTGAAGATTGCGCTGACCGGCGGGAACGCCTTTGATTTTACCAATACCGTCGGGACGCTTTTTACCGGCACCATGGCGATGGGGGCTGGTACCTTCAGCCTTGATGGCGTGAATACCCAGACCCTGACCAACGCCACGCTGCAACTGGATCCGGGCAGCACCACCACGGTGGGGTCGACCCAGCAGAATATCGGCAACCTGACCTTTAACGGCGGCATCCTGCGCTTCCCGGACCTTCCTGGCGGGGTGATCAATACCGGCAATCTGACGATGACCTCCGGCACCGTCCGCGTGGATCCGAATGACATCCTGGACACCAGCAACTTGCTGCGCACGGATGATGGCGCGGGCGTGCAGCTCGTCACCTCGACCGGAACTGCCGGGGCAGCATCAAATTTAACCCTGCAGGATTTAACCGGGAATACGCTCACCACCTCACAAGCGAATATCGTTCAGGGGGTAGACACCGTAGCGGTGGCGACCTACAGCAATTTTGGCCTGAACGGGAGCGGCGGGCTGGCCGTCGGGTACACCCTGAGCCAGCTGGATATTCAGCCTGGGCAAACCTTAACCCTCTCCGGCGACGCGGCTACCCCTTCCGGGGCGGCAGATATGAAAGCGCTGCTGATCGGCAGCGGTAATCTGGTGGTTAATGCGACCGAGGCCATTACGCTTGCGAACGCGGGCAATACCTACACTGGCACTACGACCGTGACCGGCGGCACCCTGCGTGCAGGGGCGGTAAACGTGATTGACGACAGCAGCCAGGTCACGCTGAACAGCGGCACCGCGTTCGATCTGAACGGTTTCGATCAGAGCGTCAATAACCTCAATGGCACCGGGAACGTCACGCTGGGGGCGAATACGCTGACGGAGAATACCGCGGGGACCGTGACCTATAGCGGCGTTATCAGCGGTACCGGCGCGGTGACGGCCGCAGGGCCGGGGACCTGGATCCTGACCGGCGATAATAACTGGACTGGCGGCACGACCATTGATACGGGCGTATTACAGCTGGGAGCCGGAGGAACGTCCGGGGGCATTACCGGCGATATCACCAACAACGGCGCGCTGGTGATCAACCGTTCGAATGCCCTGACGCTGGCCGGAGCCATCGACGGGACGGGGACCGTCACCCAAAGCGGGACGGGGGAAACCACCCTGAGCGGGGCAAACAGCTACAGCGGAGGGACCACGGTCAGCGCCGGAACCCTGAATGCCGCTAGCGCGACGGCGCTGGGCACGGGCGCAGCGTCGGTCAGCAGCGGCGCGACGCTTGATCTCACCTTCAGCAGCAGCACCATCAGCAACGCTATCGCCAATGCCGGGCGGGTGGAGGTCACCGGTGTAAACGAGACGGTCAACAGCGTCTTTACCGGCGCGGGTGAGAACCGCATCATCGCGGCGGGAACCGTGCTCGGCGGCAATAACAGCGGCTTTACCGGCAACTGGAATATTGTCACCGGGGCAACCGCGAACGTCGGCGCAACGCAGAACCTGGGCGATGCCGCGGTTCAACTGGACGGGACGCTGAACATTGCCCCGGCAAGCGGGAATTACACCTTCACCAACACCCTGACCGGGGCCGGGCTGATGACCGGCGTGCTTGCCAGCGGCAGCACCTTTGCGTTTGATAACACCGTCGGCAGCGCCTGGACCGGTACGCTGCGGCTCGGACAGAGCAATTTTGATCTCTCAGGTGATAACACCACCACCCTGACCAACGCCACCCTGCAGCTCGACGCGAATAACACCACCACGGTGGGCAGCGGCCCGCAAAATGTCGGTAACCTGACGATGAACGGCGGAACGCTGAAGTTCGGCAATCTGCCTACCGGGGTCATTACTACCGGCCAGCTGACGCTGACGTCGGGTACGGTGCAAATCGATCCCTCTCAGGTCGCCAGTAGTGGGGGGACGCTGCTGACCGAGGACGATGGTTCTGGGTTGCAGCTTATCGCCGCCACCGGCACCACGGGTGCGGCGTCGAACCTGACCCTGACGGATCTCTCCGGCAACGCCTTGAGTAGCGCGCAGGTTAATATCGACCAGAACAGCGCCACGGTCGCCATCGGTACCTACGGCTACAGCCTGAACAACACCAACGGGCTGGGTGTTGGGTATACCCTTAATCAGCTGGCTCTGCAGTCCGGCCAGACGCTCACGCTCTCCGGTGATACCGCCACCCCGACTGGTGCGTCGGACATGAAGGCTCTGATTACCGGCAGCGGCAATCTGGACATTGACGCGACCAACGCTATCACCCTCACCAACGCCGGTAACAACTATACCGGGACGACGACGGTAACGGGCGGTACCCTGCGCGCAGGTGCGCTTAACGTGATTGATGACAGTAGCCAGGTCACACTCAACAACGGCACCACTTTTGACCTCAACGGTTTCAATCAGAGCGTGAAAAACCTCAACGGCGCGGGCAACGTGACGCTGGGTGCCGGCGCGCTGACGGAGAATTCCACCGGCAACGTGACTTACGCGGGCGCGATCAGCGGCACCGGATCGGTCACCCATGCGGGCAGCGGAACCTGGATCCTTACCGGCAACAACACCTGGACGGGGGGGACGACGCTGAGTGGCGGCATACTCCAGCTGGGCGCGGGCGGGACCAGCGGGTCGATTGTCGGCAACGTGACCAACAATGCAAGACTGGTGGTTAACCGTTCAGACAATGTCACCTTGTCTGGCGTGATTAGCGGAACAGGCACCCTGACCCAGAAGAGCGCCGCGACAGGCACCACCTCGCTGACGGGCGCTAACACCTTTACCGGCGCGACCACGGTCCAGCAGGGCACCCTGCAGCTGGGCAACGGCGGGACCACCGGCTCACTTGCCAGCGCCAGCGCGGTAACTGTCGACAGTGGCGCGACGCTGGCCTTTAACCGCAACAACGCCCTGGCGGTCGGCAGCACCATTACGGGTGACGGCAAGGTCACGCAGGTCGGCAGCGGGACTACCATTATCAGCGGGACCAACAGCTATACTGGCGGAACCACCGTCGCGGTGGGAACCTTAAACGCCTCGAACGCCAGCGCGCTGGGGACCGGGGCGGCTACCGTAAACAGTGGCGCGAATCTGCTGCTCTCCTTCAGTGATGGCACTTTCGCCAACGGTATCGCCAATGCCGGGTTACTGAATGTGGCAGGAGCAGGCAATACCCTGAACAGTAATATCACCGGGGCGGGGACCAACCGCGTCAGCGCGCTCAACACCATCCTTGCCGGGGATAACACGCTCTTTACCGGCAACTGGGATATCACCAGCGCCGGTTCGGCGACGGTGACCGGCGGGCAAAATCTGGGCGATGCCGCCGTACAACTGAACGGCATGCTTAATGTCGCACCGCCGGGTGGCGGCTGTACCTTTACCAACACCCTCACCGGGGCCGGCGTGATGATCGTTGAGCTCTCTCCCGGTAACAGTTTTGCTTTCGATAACACCGTTGGTAGCGCTTTTACCGGCACGTTAATGCTGGATCAAAGCATGTTCGCTTTGTCCGGCGCCAACACGACCGCACTTACCCGCGCCACTCTGCGGCTTAACGCGGGCAGTGAAACCACCGTCGGCAGCGGAACGCAAGCTATCGGTAACCTGACGATGAACGGCGGGGCACTGATCTTCAACGGTGAAGTGCCACCCGGACAGCCAGATGGCTCGGTGGCGGTCACGGATTTAACCCTGACCAGCGGTGAAATCCGCACCGAAGCACCTGTGACAGGGATCCCCAATCCGGCACCGACGGGACAGAACCTGATGGAAGAGGATGACCGGGAGATCTTATCCCGGCTGGTCTCCGCCTCGGGCACCGTGAGCGGCGCGGCGGGCAACCTGACCCTGACCGATCATGACGGCAACGCCATCAGCGATCCGCAGCAGTTTGCTATCACCGAAGGCGGGACGGCGGTTGCCAATGCTACCTACAACTACTCCCTCAGCACCGGCACCGGCAACGACGGGCTGTATATCCAGTACGGGTTAACCACGCTGGATCTGCTGAGCGCCCAGACCCTGCACCTGACGCCGGATGCGGGCGCGGTGGGCGCGGCGGCGACGCTCAGCGCGCAGGTAACGGGGGGCGGGAACCTGGATGTGGATGCCAGCGCGGCAGGAGGCCAGACGGTGACCCTCAGCAATAGCAGCAATAACTATACCGGGGCGACCACCGTATCGGGCGGCACGCTGCGTCTTGGCAGCAACCAGGCGCTCGGCAACACCAGCCTGCTTACCATCAACAGCGGGGCGAATACCAGTATCAATGGCATGACCCAGACCATTGGCACGCTGGCGGGCGACGGTGGGCTGGCGATCAACGGCGGTAATTTGACCATCAGCAACGGTGGGACGTTTGGCGGGGTCACCAGCGGCGCGCTCGGTGCGCTGAAGCTGACTGGCGGCACCCTGACCCTGACCGGGGCGAATACTTTTACCGGCGTCACCACCCTCGATAGCGGGGCAACCCTGCAGGTGGGGGCGGGCGGCACCACCGGCAGCTATGTCGGGCCAGTCGTTGACAACGGCACCCTGACCTTTAACCGCAGCAATAACGTCGCCCTGACGGGGGCGGTGACCGGCAGCGGGGAACTGCATCAGGACGGCGCGGGCACGCTGTTTGTTAACACCAACGTCGGCGTCACCGGACCCGTTGTCATTAATGCCGGGACGCTCAGCATTGGTGACGGCACCACCGATGGCAATGTGACCTCCAATATCACCAACAACAGCGCCCTGCAGTTTAACCGCAGCGACTGGACTTACGGCGGCGTGATCAGCGGTACGGGCACCGTTGAGCAGGTCAGCGCCAGTCAGACCACGCTGACCGGGGCCAACACCTACAGCGGCGCGACCGCCGTCAGTGCCGGGACTCTAAACGTGGCGAACGTTGCCGCCCTGGGCACCAGCGCCGCGACGGTTGATGACGGCGCGACGCTGGCACTGTCGTTTGGCTACGGCACCTTCGGCAACGCGGTGGCAAACAACGGTCTGCTGGACGTCATCGGGGCCGGGAATGCCCTCACTACCAACATTACCGGGACCGGCGTTAACCGTGTCAGCGCGCTTCAGACCACTCTTGCCGGGGATAACAGCGGCTTTAATGGCAGCTGGGATATCACCCGCAGCGGCGGGGCAACCATCACCGTCCAGCAGAACCTCGGCGGTTCACCGGTGCAGCTGGACGGCATTCTCAACGTTAGCCCGGCCAGCGGCTTTACTTTTATCAACGCCCTTACCGGCAGCGGTCTGCTGGCTGCTACGATGGGCAGCGTCAGCGACGCCTTTAACTTCGCGGCCTCGGCGGGCAGTGCCTTTACTGGCATTGTGGCGCTGCGGCGTGGCACGATGGCGCTGGAAGGGGATAACGCCAGCGCATTAACCAATGCGACGCTGTCGCTGGGGACGGGCGCTGTTGCTAACCTGAACAGCGACCAGACCATCGGCAACCTGACCTTTGCTGGCGGTCTGCTGGATGTGGCGATGAAGACGCCGGATTCGGCCGATATCCTGACGGTCAATAACCTGAACGTTGATTCCGCCGTGACGCCGCCGAACGTTGGTGTGGTGAATCTGCAGACCGCCGCTCTGCCGCCGGGGGCAAAACCGGACGGCAACTTCCTTGACCAGGATAACGAGGTGGATAACGGCATTCAGGTGGTGAAAGCCACTACCGTCAGCTCGGAGGGAACCCAGCTTAAGCTGCTGCTGGACGGGACTGCCCCGGCGGATGAGGTCGACCAGGTCTCCGACGGCTTTGGGCACGACGACGTGCTGGCGACTTACGGCTACACCGCCGTGATGACCGCAGGCGCGAATGCCCCTGGTGGTCCGGGGTTATACGCGGGCTATATGCTCAAGGTGTTAAACAGCCAGTCAACGGCGGTGATCGACACCGCGGGCGCCACGGACAATACCCTTGGGGCGCAGTTGACCGGCGTGGGGGATTTCGACTTCCGCGCCAACGACGGTACTATCACGCTCGCGAATACCGCCAACGACTATCAGGGCAAAACCCTTGTCACCAGCGGCACGCTGCAGTTGGGCGGCAACAACACCCTCGGCCAGTCCAGCGCGTTGTATATCGCCGCCAGCGCCATCACCGATATCAACGGCTTTAGCCAGAACATCGGTGCGCTGAACGGGGCGGCGGGCAGTACGCTGACGCTGAACGGCGGGGCGCTGACCATCACCAACGGCGGGCAGAGCGACGGGGCATTGACTGGCGGCGGCAACCTGAACCTGGCAGGGGGTGAACTGACGGTTAGCAATGCTAACCGCGGTCTGACGGCGACCGTCGATATCGCTGATGGCGCCACTGCGCATCTCAAAAATGCCGACGCGCTGGGCAGCGGCGACGTAGCCCTTAATGGCACGCTGGTGCTGGACTCCGTGACGGGATCGTTCGCCAATGCCCTGCAGGGCGCGGGTGCCATGAACCTGGTGAATGCCAGCGACGTCACGCTGACCGGCAACAACGCGCGCTACAGCGGCGCTATCGATATTGACGCCGGGAACCGCCTGACGGCACAACAGGCTGCGAACCTTGGCAGCGCGACCCTCACCAACGACGGCGAGCTGGTGCTGGACGCCCGCGATAACTGGGCGTTTGCAAATGCGATGAGCGGCAGCGGCCTGGTGACCAAAGCCGGGGCCGGTGTGGTGACCCTTGCCAGTGATTACGGTCATACCGGTGGCACCCACGTTGAGGCGGGCACCCTGGCGCTGGATAACAGCGCCGCGGCGCTCTCCGGCGGCGGGGTCGTCACGGTGGATGAGGGAGCCACGCTCGGCGGCTACGGTAAGATTGTCGGCAATGTCACCAGCAGGGGGACTGTCTCCGCCGGGGACGCCATCACATCCCTGACCGGTGGCGCAGGAAATCTGACTATTCAGGGCAACCTCGATAACTTCAACACCGTTAACCTGGCGGGGAACAGCGTTGGCAATACCCTCACCGTCACGGGGAACTATACCGCCCACAGTACGCTGGTGCTCAATACGGTACTGGGCGGCGATAATTCGAAAACCGACAAACTGGTGGTGCAGGGTGATACCCGTGGCCATACCGACGTCTATGTGAATAACAAAGGCGGATCCGGCGCGCAGACCGTCAACGGGATCCGCGTCATCGAGGTCGATGGCGCCTCAAACGGCGACTTTACCCTGGCTAACCGCGTAGTCGCCGGTGCGTATGACTATCAGTTGTTTAAAGGCACGCCGACCAGCAGCGACGGGGACTGGTATCTGCGGGTTCCTGTGGAGCAGCCGGTGGTGCCGATTCGCCCGGAAGCGGGGGCCTATCTGGGTAACCAGAGCGCGGCGATGGATATGTTCACCCACAGCCTGCACGACCGTCTGGGGGAAAGCCTGTTTGTCACCGGCAACGGTCAGCAGGTGAACGCGCCGTCCGCCTGGATCCGCACCTTCGGCAACCGCACCGACAGCCGGAGCGCGGGACAGATTGGGCAGGATACCTGGAGTAACGGGATGCAGATTGGTTTCGATCTTGCCAGTAATTTGCAGGTCCAGAACCGCTGGCAGGTGGGCGTCATGGCGGGTTACGGCTCCGCGCGAACCCGTAACCAGAGTGACGGTCAGAGCACCGTCGCCCGCAGTGAAGTGGATGGCTACAGCGTCGGTTTGTACGGCACCTGGTTTGCGGACGGGCGCCCGGAAGGGACCGGGCCGTACATTGACACCTGGACGCAGTATGGCTGGTACAACAACAAGGTGAACGGAGACGGTCTGCCGGAACAGAAGTATGACAGTACCACCCAGACCGTGTCGGTGGAGGGGGGCTGGGCCTTCAATGTCTATAACACCTCGCTGATGAGCTTCTTCGAGCAGGTCATCTATACGCATTACGATGCGGACGATGTGAAAGAGGACAACGGTACGAAGGTGAAGATGAACGACGGTGGTTTCAGCAACCGGCTGGGCGTCAGGGTCTACGGCTATTCCGCCGACAGGCAGGGACGTCAGTGGCAGCCGTTTATCGAGGTGAACTGGCTCTATCATGGCTATACCGACGCCGTGAAAATGGACAACACGCGTCTGGAATCCGATACGCCGAAGCATCGTTATGAGGTGAAAGCAGGCGTGGAAGCGAAACTGAATAATCAGTGGAGCCTGTGGGGCAATATTGGTACCCGGCAGGGGGGCAGCGAGTACCGCAGCGTAGAGGGCGGTCTTGGGGTGAAATACAGCTGGTAAAACATGGCAGAAATAAAAAAGCCCATCACATCATCGGATGGGCTTTTTTTATTCAACTGAAACGCGATTAACGGTGCGCCAGCTCGGCGTCGTCTTCACTTTCCAGAATCGCTTTGTCAGTTTGCTTCAGCCACTGGCTGGTCAGCGTTCCGGCGGTCATCGAGCCGCTGACATTCAGCGCGGTACGACCCATGTCGATCAGCGGTTCAACGGAGATCAGCAGGGCGACCAGCGTAACCGGCAGACCCAGCGCAGGCAGAACAATCAGCGCGGCGAAAGTTGCGCCACCGCCAACGCCCGCAACGCCTGCGGAGCTCACGGTCACAATCCCGACCAGCGTGGCGATCCAGACCGGATCCAGCGGGTTAATCCCCACCGTTGGCGCGACCATCACCGCAAGCATCGCCGGGTAGAGGCCTGCGCAACCGTTCTGACCAATGGTTGCACCAAACGAGGCCGAGAAGCTGGCGATAGACTCAGGCACACCCAGACGACGGGTCTGCGCTTCCACGTTCAGTGGAATAGACGCGGCGCTGGAACGGCTGGTGAAGGCAAAGGTCAACACTGGCCAGACTTTACGGAAGTATTTCAGCGGGCTGACGCCGTTTACACCCAGCAGGATACCGTGCACCACGAACATGATGCCCAGACCCAGGTAAGAGGCGACGACGAAACTTCCCAGCTTAATGATGTCCTGCAGGTTAGAGCCAGCGACCACTTTGGTCATCAGCGCCAGCACGCCATACGGGGTTAACTGCATCACCAGACGTACCAGCTTCATCACCCAGCTTTGCAGGGTATCGATGGCGGTCAGCACGCGCTCGCCTTTTGGCGCGTCGTCTTTCAGCAGCTTCAGCGCCGCCACGCCCAGGAACGCGGCGAAAATCACCACGCTGATGATGGAGGTTGGATTTGCACCGGTCAGGTCAGCAAACGGGTTCTTCGGAATGAAGGAAAGCACCATTTGCGGCACGGTCAGGTCAGCCACTTTACCTACGTAGTTGGTCTGAATCGCGGTCAGACGCGCCGTTTCAGCACTGCCCTGAACCAGACCTTCTGCCGTCAGGCCAAACAGGTTGGTCACCAGCACACCCACCAGCGCGGCAATCAGCGTGGTAAACAGCAGCGTACCGATGGTCAGGAAACTGATTTTGCCCAGTTGAGTGGCGTTATGCAGGCGCGCAACGGCGCTCAGAATAGAGGCGAACACCAGCGGCATAACGATCATCTGCAGCAGCTGAACATAGCCGTTACCGACAATGTTGAACCACTGAATAGAATCTTTCAGAACTGGATTATCGGAGCCATAAATCGCCTGTAATGCCAGACCAAATACGACACCCATGGCCAGACCGACCAGCACTTTCTTCGCCAGGCTCCACTGTTTGTGGCGCGTCTGCGCGAGAAGCAATAGCAATACAACGAACACAACGACGTTCGCGATGAGTGGAAAATTCATCCCCGTTCTCCTGATTTATTATCGGGCCGGTTTTTACCGATCCTGTTGGCGGAAGGTTAGCAGAAGTGTGATGTAGCGCTTATATCCAAATGGAATGGGTTATGACAAATGGGATGATTTTGTCGGTTTACTGTTCAATCTGGTGATGAATAAAACGATTGAACTGAAATTGCAGTGAATTAATCATCTGGGACGACCAGCGGACTGCACTGTTTTCGGGCAATGTTTGCGGCATCCAGACGGCGTAAGCAAACAGGGCCATGCACAATGCGCGCTCAAGCTGGTTACCTTTCTGGGGAACAAGGATGGGAAAACGGAAACGCCAGCGGCAGGGCCACAGCAGCGGCACGCCCGCAGGCGTCAGCATATCGGCGAGAATATGGCTCAGATAACCCAGCACCATGCCCTGAATGGCATCCGCAGGCACTATCCAGCTTTCGGGCACTTTTAAATAGAACAGCGTCAGCAGGCCAAATACGGCCAGCAGACTGTGGGTAAATCCCCGGTGGCCGAACGCGCGGGCGATGGGTTTTGACACCCACTTCAGACGTTGTCCGAGGAAGGATTTCGGGTGGTCGATGTCGGGCAGCAGACAGGTTAATACGGCGGAAGGGACAATATGCCACCAGTCCCCCTGTGCCAGCACGGGGGTGAGTTCAGCATTTTTGGCAAATACTGCACACGCAATAGAAAAAAGCAGGTGGCCTTCCGCCGTCATGATAAAACCCACGAAACTGTCAATTCATACAGTATAGGGTTTTTATACAGTAGGCGGAAGAGGTGACGGTGTAACTGTTTGTCACAAACCGGTGGTAAGGGTTAACCGCCCAGCAGGTGTCGCGCCGTGAGCTCTGTCAGTGACGTGAGCTTCACATCGGCCAGGGCAAACCGGGGATCGTGACGGCCCTCTTCAGCGGGCACCACAATGGAACGCATCCGCGCGGCTTTGGACGCCACCATACCGTTAACGGAATCTTCCAGCGCCACACAGTTAAGGGGATCCAGGCCCAGTTTCGCGGCGCAGTCCAGATAGACCTGAGGATGCGGCTTGCTGTAAGGCAATTTTTCAGCGGACGCCAGGGCGTCGAAACTGTCGCGCAGCTCAAACATGGTGAGCACTTTTTCCAGCATATGCAGCGGGGAGGCGGAGGCCAGGCCGACTTTCAGCCCCTGAGCTTTGCACAGCGCGACGGCGTCACGTACGCCGGGCAGCAGCGGCCTGTTCTCTTCCACCAGGGAAATCGCGCGGCTGATAATACGGGCGGTCACTTCATCACGGTCGGGGCCCACCCACGGCTGTTGGGCAAACCACAGGTCCACCACCATGTCGATGCGCAGACCCAGCGTATCAGGAAGTTCATTACGGCGGTTGATATCCACGCCCAGACTGGCCATGACGTCCAGTTCAGCGCGATCCCACAACGGCTCGGAATCGATCAGTAATCCATCCATGTCAAAAATTGCGGCAAGAATTTGGCGCGGTGTCGACATCACAACGTCTCCTTATCCAGGGTGTTCGACAGACGATACGTGCTAAGCACACTCTGCAATTTAGCATATTGCTTTTAAAGAGCGGGCGAAATTGATGACCAGCAGGTAGACTTAGGCACAAATAACGCGTCTTTATGAAGAGGAACTGATGACGTATCAACAAGCTGGACGCATTGCGGTCTTAAAACGGGTTGCTGGCTGGGTGATTTTTATTCCCGCCGTTATTTCTACGCTGATTTCTGTGCTCAAGTTCATGTACGATCACAGCGAAAAACAGCCGGGTATTAATGCGGTCATGCTTGATTTTGCGCATGTCATGATTGAGATGATGCGTTTTAACACGCCATTTTTGAATGTCTTCTGGTTCAACTCCCCCACGCCGGACTTTCATCAGCAGCTCAATATTGGGTTCTGGATTATCTATGCGCTGATCTTTATCGCCATGGCGTTGCAGGCCTCCGGCGCACGGATGAGCCGTCAGACGCGTTTTCTTCGTGAAGGGGTTGAAGATCAGATGATTCTCGAGCAGGCAAAAGGCCCGGAAGGGATGACCCGGGAACAGATTGAGTCCCGGATTGTGGTTCCGCGTCACTCCATTTTTCTGCAGATCTTCCCGCTCTATATCCTTCCTGCGATCGTCATTGTGGCGGGGTATTTCTTCTTCTCACTGCTTGGTTTTCTGTAAGCGATAAGGGTGGCGGTCAGGCCACCCGTTTTGTTGTCAGGCGGCAAGCATGCGTTCGAGCGCCCGCTGGGCGTTCACAAGGTGTTCGCCACCAAAGAGAATGGCGCGGTTCATCAGCGTATACAGCTGATACACCGGTTGACGATCGAGGAAACCGTGCGGCAGGGGGGAAACGGACTGGTACCCGTCGTATATTTGCGGCGGCTGCTCAGGATGCAGCGGCAGCATGGCCAGATCGCACTCTCTGTCACCCCAGTAACAGGCCGGGTCGTAGATATAGGGGCCGTTGGGCCCCAGCGCGCAGTTATCGGACCATAAATCACCGTGCAGCAGAGATGCCTGCGGCTGGTGGGAGGCCAGACGCTGCTGAACGTGTTCGACGATGGCATCAATATTGCCAAATTCCAGCCCTTTCTCAGCGGCCAGCTCAAGCTGCCAGCCAATGCGTTGCTCGGCAAAAAACGTCGACCAGCGGCGCTGCCAGGCGTTGGGCTGAGGGGTGGTGGAGAGATCGTTGTCGAAATCGAGACCAAACTGCGGCTGGTCGCTCCATTGATGGAGTCGCGCTAACTGCTGGCCGAGAATAAAGGCGTTATGGGCATCCAGCGGACGGGCAGGAAGATATTCCATCACCAGAAAGCTGTAGTCGCGGTCGCTACCCACGGCCAGGACCTGCGGAACTGTCACCGTTTTGCTGCGGGACAACAGCTCCAGCTGGTCAGCTTCGGCGGTAAATATTGGAAGAAGCTCACGTTCATCGCATTTTACGAAGAGATCGCGGCCTGCGTAGCGTAAATGCCACGCGGCGTGGATCTCACCGCCTGGCAGTTCGTTACGCAGTTCGATTTCACCTTCACCCAGTTGCTCACTTAAAAGATGACTGATAGCCTGCCACATGATGTCTCTCCCATGTTGTCTGCCAGATCATAAAGTTAGCGCATTATTGCGGTAAAAAAATACGAACTAACGCACACCTGAGCGGTTTAAATTCATGCAGGGCACTTATTGTTCTTTTTTCTGCCAGCTTTCCCAGGTATCGACGTCAATCTCGGTGGGTTTGTCGGTCACACTTTCCACCAGACTGGCGGCCAGCGCATGCACTTCTTCTTTAGTCAGCGCAGAGATGAGACCAAATGCCAGGGTGCCTAAATCGTGAATATTGCCCTCGTCATCCGTGAGCGTGAGGAGAAACTTAGCCCGGGTGAAGGCGTTGTTGAGCTCATTCAGCTCCGTCAGCGAGGCTTCATGAAGGTTGACGGTTACGACGTAGCGGGTGATGTCACCACTGCTCATAATTCACCTCATTGTTATCATGGAAGTTTTCTTAGCATAGTCGATAGTTTGCGTTTGGCGACTCAGAGATGACATTCCCCTCCATAACGATGAAGGGGAACGGGCGTTAATCTCGGGACAGGTAATCGACGATTTTTTGCGTATCGGCCAGTGAACACAGACGCGTGCCCTGGTTGATGGTTGCGGCGCTACCCGCCGCCACACCGTAACGCGCCATTTCCAGCAAAGACGCGCCCTGCGCCAGTTTCAGCGTCATCGCGCCAACCATGCTATCCCCGGCGCCAACCGTACTCTGGCTTTTCATGGGCGGTGGGACAACCTGAACGGCTGACGTTTCATCGACGGCCAGTGCCCCCTGAGGACCCAGAGAGACCACGACGCGTCGTGCTTTGCCGCTGCGTACCAGTTCCTGTGCGGCGGTGCGAACATCATCCGGTTGCGTCAACTCTCGGTTGACCAGCGCGCTGAGCTCTTTCTGGTTCGGTTTGACCAGCTCCAGATTGCCCGGCACGAGTGCCGCCTGAAGGGCCTCGCCGCTGCTGTCGACAATGCAGCGGATGCCGCGCTGCTGCGCCGCCTGAATAAGCGCGGTTAATTTATCTGTACTCACTCCGGGGGGCAGGCTGCCGCTTATCACCAGCAGTGCGCCGCTCTCTATGGTCAGTACTTTCTCTTCAAGCTGACGAAACTCGTCATCACTGAGCTTCGCGCCGGGCATCACAAAGCGATACTGCTCGCCGCTGGATTCCACGTGCACGTGCAGGTTCTGCCGCGTCCAGTCTTTGGCCTCCACGGTCTCTACGGCGACCTGTTCATCTGCCAGCAAAGAGACCAGGTGTTCGCCGGTGGCGCCGCCGACGGGAAAAATTGCCATGGCGTGGCCGCCAAGGTGCGTAATGGCGCGCGCCACGTTGATACCGCCGCCGCCGGGCTCAAAAACAGGGGCGCTACAGCGCAACTTACCTTCCGGGTAAATCTGCGGCGTCAGGGTTGCGGAATCAAGGGAAGGGGAGAGCGTCAGGGTGTAGATAGAAACCATCATTACCTCCTTTTAGCGTGGGTTCCTTTTAGTCTGGCACCCTTTGTCTGGAACGCAATGTAAATAACAGTATGATTTTAAATATGAATACAGACGTAAAGTGAGGCGCGGGATATATAAAATAAAACGCTTTTTGGGATCGTTCTTATTCAAAAAATGAAATAAGAAAACATTGCTATGTTATTTGCGGCTTTTTATAATTTGTTACCTTTCTCTGGACGCCTTGTCATTGATCCTCAAGAAAGATTCCGGGACCGTGTGGTCTCTTTTTTTGTTGTACGGACTCCTTAATAAAATGAAGCTTTTAAAGACAGTTCCCGCTGCACTGATGCTGGCGGGTGGCGTGTTTGCAGCTATGAACGCAGCCGCCGATGATACCGTTTTTACTGTCATGGACGATCCCACCACCGCGAAAAAACCTTTTGAAGGTAACCTGAACGCTGGGTATCTGGCACAATCCGGTAACACCAAAAGCTCCTCTCTGACAGCGGACAGTACGCTCACCTGGTACGGTAACACGACCGCCTGGTCGCTGTGGGGAAATGCCAGCAACACGTCCGCGAATGACGAACGCTCTTCCGAGAAATATGCGGTAGGCGGACGTAGCCGTTACAACATGACCGACTATGACTACCTGTTTGGTCAGGCAAGCTGGTTAACCGACCGCTACAACGGTTATCGCCAGCGCGATGTGTTTACCGCCGGTTATGGTCGCCAGTTCCTGAACGGTCCGGTACACAGCTTCCGTTTTGAATTCGGTCCAGGTGTGCGCTATGACGAGTACACCGATGGCGATACCAAAACCCAACCGCTCGGTTACGCGTCCGGGACCTATGCCTGGCAGATGACTGACAACACCAAATTCACGCAGGGTGTTTCTGTATTTGGTGCCGACGATACGACGCTGAACTCTGAGACGGCGCTGAACGTGGCCATCAACGAACACTTTGGGCTGAAAGTGGCCTACAACGTCACCTGGAACTCGTCACCGCCAGAAACGGCACCGGATCATACCGACCGCAGAACCACGGTTTCACTGGGTTATAAAATGTAATTATGGCGGGCCGATGAAAATGTCGGCCCGTTTCTCATCTCAGGCCAGTTGGCTTTCCTTCTGTTGATGTTTAGCCCCAAATCATCGCCGCCCAGCGAAGTAGCAGCATTGCGCCGCAGATGGCAATCAGCACCAGCACCATTTTCCAGTGTTTTACGGCAAATCGTTTTGTTGGCATAACCTGATCCTTGTTTGTTAACACCCACAGTCTATCAAACAGGGCTGATACATGCCCCTTCACAGGATCGATCAGGTTATGCCAGCGTAGGGTTGGGCTTAGAACCAGTGGAATCGTTCGGCGAGAATCAACAATAAACCTGTCGCTGAAAGGATGTTCAATATCACAACCGTTCTACTGGATACGTTCATGGTATGCACCTTTGGGTTTAAAGATCTGTTCAAGAGTAGCCCAGCATTCCAGGAATGCGAGCACCGGGAACTGGCCACCAGCAAATTCATGCAAAAGTGCCAGCGCATCAATCTGCCAGCAGAGGATGCATACGCCCTGTGATTAGTGTTACCATTACGAAGCCTGCCGTAAATCCGAATTATTCTGATTCTGGCAGGTGAATGATGACGAACCAATTTGACGATTGTTGGTCAGATGGTCTCGTAATCTATCGTCAAATCACGATTATTTTCTTTGTATATGCTCTTATGTGTGGGGCATCACTGCAAATAAGGATATAAAATGCCTGTAATTACTCTTCCTGATGGCAGCCAACGCCATTTCGATCACGCTGTAAGCCCAATGGATGTTGCCCTGGATATCGGTCCGGGTCTCGCGAAAGCGACTATCGCTGGCCGTGTTAACGGTGAACTGGTGGACGCCTCCGATCTCATCGAAAACGATGCGACACTTGCCATCATCACCGCGAAAGACGAAGAAGGTCTGGAGATCATTCGTCACTCCTGCGCGCATCTGTTAGGTCATGCCATCAAACAGCTGTGGCCCAACACCAAAATGGCGATCGGTCCGGTGATCGACAACGGTTTCTACTACGACGTTGACCTTGACCACACCCTGACTCAGGAAGATATCGACGCGCTCGAAAAACGTATGCACGAGCTCGCCGAAACCAACTATGACGTCATCAAGAAGAAAGTCAGCTGGCACGAAGCGCGTGAAACCTTCGTGAAGCGCGGCGAGAGCTATAAAGTCTCTATTCTTGACGAAAATATCTCCCATGATGACAAGCCTGGCTTGTACCATCACGAAGAATACGTCGACATGTGCCGTGGACCGCACGTGCCGAACATGCGCTTCTGCCATCACTTCAAACTGATGAAAATCGCAGGCGCTTACTGGCGTGGCGACAGCAACAACAAGATGCTGCAGCGTATTTATGGTACCGCGTGGGCCGACAAAAAAGCCCTGAACGCGTACCTGCTGCGCCTGGAAGAGGCCGCGAAGCGTGACCACCGTAAAATCGGTAAGCAGCTTGACCTGTACCACATGCAGGAAGAAGCGCCGGGTATGGTGTTCTGGCATAACGATGGCTGGACCATTTTCCGTGAACTGGAAACCTTCGTACGCTCCAAGCTGAAAGAGTACCAGTATCAGGAAGTGAAAGGTCCGTTCATGATGGACCGTGTGCTGTGGGAAAAAACCGGCCACTGGGACAACTACAAAGATGCGATGTTCACCACCTCGTCTGAGAACCGTGAATACTGCATTAAGCCAATGAACTGCCCGGGCCACGTTCAGATCTTCAACCAGGGTCTGAAATCCTACCGCGACCTGCCGCTGCGTATGGCGGAGTTCGGTAGCTGCCACCGTAACGAACCATCAGGTGCACTGCACGGTCTGATGCGCGTGCGTGGCTTTACTCAGGATGATGCGCATATCTTCTGTACTGAAGACCAGGTCCGTGATGAAGTTAACGCCTGTATTCGTATGGTCTACGATATGTACAGCACCTTTGGCTTCGAGAAGATCGTGGTCAAACTCTCAACGCGCCCGGAAAAACGTATCGGTAGCGATGAGACCTGGGATCGCGCAGAAGCGGATCTCGCCGTGGCACTGGAAGAGAACGGGATTCCGTTCGAATATCAGCTGGGCGAGGGCGCATTCTACGGGCCGAAAATTGAATTTACCCTGTATGACTGCCTCGATCGCGCATGGCAGTGCGGAACGGTACAGCTGGACTTCTCCCTGCCGCAGCGTTTAAGCGCCTCTTATGTTGGCGAAGACAACGAGCGTCAGGTACCGGTTATGATTCACCGTGCAATTCTCGGTTCTCTGGAGCGCTTCATCGGCATCCTGACCGAAGAGTTTGCTGGCTTCTTCCCAACCTGGCTTGCGCCGGTGCAGGTCGTGGTGATGAACATTACCGATTCTCAGGCGGATTACGTTAAAGAATTGACGCAGAAACTACAAAATGCGGGCATTCGCGTAAAAGCAGACTTGAGAAATGAGAAGATTGGCTTTAAAATCCGCGAGCACACTTTACGTCGTGTCCCGTATATGTTGGTCTGTGGTGATAAAGAGGTGGAAGCAGGCAAAGTTGCCGTTCGCACCCGCCGTGGTAAAGACCTGGGCAGCCTGGACGTAAGTGAAGTGATTGAGAAGCTGCAACAAGAGATTCGCAGCCGCAGTCTTCAACAACTGGAGGAATAAGGTATTAAAGGCGGAAAACGAGTTCAAACGGCACGTCCGAATCGTATCAATGGCGAGATTCGCGCCCAGGAAGTTCGCTTAACAGGTCTGGAAGGCGAGCAGCTGGGGATTGTGAGTCTGAGAGAAGCAATCGAAAAGGCTGAAGAAGCTGGAGTAGATTTAGTTGAAATCAGCCCTAACGCCGAACCGCCAGTTTGTCGTATCATGGACTACGGCAAGTTCCTTTATGAAAAGAGTAAGTCTTCTAAGGAACAGAAGAAAAAGCAAAAAGTTATCCAGGTTAAGGAAATCAAGTTCCGTCCTGGTACCGACGATGGCGATTATCAGGTAAAACTCCGCAGCCTGATTCGCTTTCTGGAAGATGGCGATAAGGCCAAGATCACACTGCGTTTCCGCGGTCGTGAGATGGCCCACCAACAGATCGGTATGGAAGTGCTTAACCGCGTCCGTGACGATCTGAGTGAACTGGCAGTAGTCGAATCCTTCCCTACGAAGATCGAAGGCCGCCAGATGATCATGGTGCTCGCTCCTAAGAAGAAACAGTAGGCCTTCAAGTAGCAATTCCTGTGGAGCCTTTGTGCTTCACAGGTTTTGTTCGCCTGGGTTTCGTTTATTTAACAATGCGAAGTGGAAGTTATTAAAATGCCAAAAATTAAGACCGTACGCGGTGCTGCTAAGCGCTTCAAAAAAACCGGTAAAGGTGGTTTTAAGCACAAGCACGCTAACCTGCGTCACATTCTGACTAAGAAAGCTACCAAGCGTAAACGTCACCTGCGTCCAAAAGCCATGGTTTCTAAAGGCGATCTGGGCCTGGTTATCGCGTGCCTGCCGTACGCATAAGTCGTTTCGTTTAACTTTTTTAACTTAGAATAGATACAGGAGAGCACACATGGCTCGCGTAAAACGTGGTGTAATTGCACGTGCACGTCACAAGAAAATTTTGAAACAAGCTAAAGGCTACTACGGTGCGCGTTCACGCGTATACCGCGTTGCCTTCCAGGCTGTTATCAAAGCAGGTCAGTACGCTTACCGTGACCGTCGTCAGCGTAAGCGTCAGTTCCGTCAACTGTGGATTGCGCGTATCAACGCAGCAGCACGTCAGAACGGTATTTCTTACAGCAAATTCATCAACGGCCTGAAAAAAGCCTCTGTTGAAATCGACCGTAAGATCCTGGCTGACATCGCAGTATTCGACAAAGTAGCGTTCACCGCTCTGGTCGAAAAAGCGAAAGCAGCACTGGCATAAGCCAGTTGAGAGAGGGGGCCTGGCTCCCTCTTTTCGTTTCAACAGCATCAAAACGTTGACAATTTTTGGGCTACCCTTTTCAATAAGGCGTTAGGTTCCTTACCACACAAGGTAACGCAAGCATGAATGCTGCTATTTTCCGCTTCTTCTTTTACTTTAGCACCTGACATCAGGAGGCTAGCGCGTGAGAGACGAAACGGAAAACAGCGCCAGAAAGCCTCCTGATGGAGGCTTTTTTTGTATCTGCCGCTGGTAAATATCGCTACATAACGAGGAAAATCATGTCACATCTCGCAGAGCTGGTTGCCAGTGCAACAGCCGCCATTAATCAGGCCTCAGATGTTGCCGCGTTAGACAATGTCCGCGTCGAATATCTTGGTAAAAAAGGGCACCTGACCCTTCAGATGACAACCCTGCGTGAACTGCCGGCAGAAGAACGCCCGGCAGCAGGTGCGGTAATTAACGAAGCCAAAGAGCAGGTACAGCAGGCTCTGAACGCGCGTAAGGCTGAGCTGGAAAGCGCGGTGCTGAATGCGCGTCTGGCCGCAGAGACGATCGACGTTTCTCTGCCGGGTCGCCGAATTGAAAACGGTGGTCTGCATCCGGTTACCCGCACTATCGATCGTATTGAAAGTTTCTTCGGTGAGCTCGGCTTTACCGTGGCGACTGGCCCGGAAATTGAAGATGATTACCATAACTTCGATGCCCTGAACATTCCTGGCCATCATCCGGCACGTGCTGACCACGACACTTTCTGGTTCGACGCGACCCGTCTTCTGCGTACCCAGACCTCCGGCGTTCAGATCCGTACCATGAAGGAGCAGGAACCGCCAATCCGCATTATCGCGCCGGGCCGCGTCTATCGTAACGACTACGATCAGACTCACACCCCAATGTTCCACCAGATGGAAGGCCTGATTGTTGATAAAAACATCAGCTTCACCAACCTGAAGGGCACGCTGCATGATTTCCTCAACAACTTCTTTGAGGAAGATCTGCAGGTTCGTTTCCGTCCATCCTATTTCCCGTTCACTGAACCGTCTGCGGAAGTGGACGTGATGGGTAAAAACGGTAAATGGCTGGAAGTGCTGGGCTGCGGTATGGTGCATCCAAACGTGCTGCGCAACGTGGGCATCGATCCGGAAGTTTACTCTGGCTTTGCGTTCGGTATGGGCATGGAACGTCTGACCATGCTGCGCTACGGCGTGACCGATTTACGTGCATTCTTCGAAAACGATCTGCGTTTCCTCAAACAGTTTAAATAAGGGCAGGACAGAACAATGAAATTCAGTGAACTGTGGTTACGCGAATGGGTTAACACCACGCTGGACAGCGACGCGCTTTCTAATCAGATCACCATGGCGGGTCTGGAAGTGGACGGCGTTGAGCCGGTTTCGGGCGCGTTCAATGGCGTGGTCGTGGGTGAAGTAGTGGAGTGCGGTCAGCACCCTAACGCGGACAAACTGCGCGTAACAAAAGTCAACGTGGGTGGTGACCGTCTGCTGGATATCGTCTGCGGTGCACCAAACTGCCGTCAGGGGCTGAAAGTGGCCGTGGCGACCGTCGGTGCTGTGCTGCCGGGTGATTTCAAAATCAAAGCTGCCAAACTGCGCGGTGAACCGTCAGAAGGTATGCTGTGCTCGTTCTCTGAGCTGGGGATTTCCGACGATCACAACGGCATCATTGAACTGCCGCTGGATGCGCCGATCGGTACCGATATCCGCGAATATCTGAAGCTTGATGACAACACCATCGAAATCAGCGTCACGCCAAACCGTGCTGATTGCTTAGGGATTATCGGCGTGGCGCGCGACGTTGCCGTGCTGAACCAGACCGAACTGAACGCGCCGGAGATCGTCCCGGTTGAAGCGACCATCAGTGACGTTCTGCCTATTCAGGTTGATGCAGCGGATGCCTGCCCACGCTACCTCGGTCGTGTGGTGAAAGGCATCAATGTTAAAGCGCCAACCCCGCTGTGGATGAAAGAGAAACTGCGTCGCTGTGGTATCCGTTCTATCGATGCGGTGGTTGACGTGACCAACTACGTACTGCTGGAGCTGGGTCAGCCGATGCACGCGTTCGATAAAGATCGTATCGAAGGCGGTATTGTGGTGCGCATGGCGAAAGAGGGTGAAACCCTGGTTCTGCTCGATGGCAGCGAAGCGAAACTGAACGCCGACACGCTGGTGATTGCTGACCACAGCAAAGCGCTGGCGATGGGCGGTATCTTCGGTGGCGAACACTCTGGCGTGAACGATGAGACGCAAAACGTGCTGCTGGAATGTGCATTCTTCAGCCCGCTCTCTATCACCGGTCGCGCACGCCGTCACGGTCTGCACACCGATGCCTCTCACCGTTACGAGCGCGGTGTTGACCCGGCGTTGCAGTACAAAGCGATGGAACGTGCCACCCGTCTGCTGATCGACATCTGCGGCGGTGAAGCGGGCCCGGTGATTGATGTCACCCACGAAGCCACGCTGCCGAAGCGCGCGACCATCACCCTGCGTCGCAGCAAGCTGGATCGCCTGATCGGTCACCACGTACCCGATGCGCAGGTGACCGATATCCTGAAGCGTCTGGGTTGTGAAGTGACCGAGGGCCAGGACGAGTGGCAAGCCGTTGCGCCATCCTGGCGTTTCGACATGGAAATTGAAGAAGATCTGGTGGAAGAAGTGGCCCGCGTGTACGGCTACAACAACATCCCTGACGAGCCGGTGCAGGCGGGTCTGGTGATGGGGACCCACCGTGAAGCCGACCTGTCCCTGAAGCGTGTGAAAACCATGCTTAACGACAAAGGCTACCAGGAAGTGATCACCTACAGCTTTGTTGATCCAAAACTGCAGCAGCTGATCCACCCAGGTCAGGAAGCCCTGATCCTGCCAAGCCCAATCTCCAGCGAAATGTCGGCTATGCGTCTGTCTCTGTGGACCGGCCTGCTGGGCACTGTCGTTTATAACCAGAATCGCCAGCAAAACCGCGTGCGAATTTTCGAAAGCGGTTTGCGCTTTGTGCCGGATAATCAGGCAAATTTAGGCATCCGTCAGGATCTTATGCTGGCTGGTGCGATTAGCGGTAACCGCTATGAAGAGCACTGGGACCTGGCAAAAGGCACGGTTGATTTCTACGATATGAAGGGCGATCTGGAAGCGATTCTCGATCTGACCGGTAAATTATCTGAAATTGAATTCCGCGCAGAAGCCATTCCGGCCCTGCATCCGGGTCAGAGTGCAGCCATCTATTTAGCCGGCAAACGTGTTGGTTTTATTGGCGTTGTTCACCCTGAGCTGGAACGTAAACTGGACCTGAACGGCCGTACCATCGTGTTTGAGCTGGAGTGGAACCTGGTGGCAGACCGCGTGATCCCTCAGGCTCAGGACGTCTCCCGCTTCCCGGCAAACCGCCGTGATATCGCGGTTGTGGTCGCCGAAAATGTGCCTGCAGCAGATATTTTGGCCGAATGTAAGAAAGTTGGCGTAAATCAGGTAGTTGGCGTAAACTTATTTGACGTGTACCGCGGCAAGGGCGTAGCAGAAGGTTTCAAGAGCCTCGCTATCAGCCTTATCCTTCAGGATACCAGCCGTACACTCGAAGAAGAGGAGATTGCCGCTACCGTCGCCAAATGTGTAGAGGCATTAAAAGAGCGATTCCAGGCATCATTGAGGGATTGAACCTATGGCGCTTACAAAAGCTGAAATGTCAGAATATCTGTTTGATAAGCTTGGGCTTAGCAAACGGGATGCCAAAGAGCTGGTAGAGCTGTTTTTCGAAGAGATCCGTCGTGCTCTGGAAAATGGTGAGCAGGTAAAACTCTCCGGCTTTGGCAATTTTGATTTGCGAGACAAAAACCAACGTCCGGGTCGTAACCCGAAGACGGGGGAAGATATTCCCATTACAGCCCGCCGCGTGGTGACCTTCAGACCCGGCCAGAAGTTAAAAAGCCGTGTCGAAAACGCAACGCCCAAAGCAGAGTAATATGAACTAACTAAAAAGGCCGCCCATGCGGCCTTTTTTCTTTGCGCTCCCTGGCAAACCCGCCGTAAAATCAATGATATCTCTCGCAAATAAAACCGAATACATGCTTGATTACGCCCATCGCCAGCACCGTTCCGATCAACGTCGCCTGCTTTTACTGGTGCTGCTGCTCATTGTCGCCGCAGGGATTAGCCTCTGCGCCGGTGACAGGTGGATAGGGCCTGAGAGCTGGTGGGGGCCAGACGGGCAACTCTTTGTCTGGCAAATTCGTCTGCCGCGCACCGTCGCGGTGATGCTGGTGGGGGCCGCGCTGGCGCTGGGCGGCACCATTATGCAGGCGTTATTTGATAACCCGCTGGCGGAACCGGGGCTGCTCGGCGTCTCGAACGGGGCTGGAGTGGGGCTGATTGCCGCAGTGATGCTGGGTGGGGGAGAACTCTCCGGGTGGAGTATTAGCCTGAGCGCCATTCTCGGCGCATTACTGATCACGGTCATCCTGCTTCGCTTCGCCAGGCGGCACTTATCAATCAGCCGTCTGCTGCTTGCCGGCGTGGCGCTCGGGATCATCTGCAGCGCGCTGATGACCTGGGCCGTCTACTTCTCAACCTCCTTTGACCTGCGACAGCTCATGTACTGGATGATGGGCGGCTTTGGCGGCGTTGACTGGCACCAGGGCTGGCTTATGGCGCTGCTGGTCCCGGTTATTGTGTGGGTTGCCCTGCAGGCGCAGCCGCTGAATATGCTCGCGCTGGGTGAAACCTCTGCCCGCCAGCTCGGTATGCCGATTGGGTTCTGGCGTAATGTGCTGGTCATTGCCATTGGCTGGCTGGTCGGCGTCAGCGTCGCCCTCGCGGGGGCAATTGGTTTTATTGGGCTGGTGATCCCGCACATGCTGCGTCTGTGTGGCCTCACTGACTATCGCACCTTGCTTCCGGCCTCGGCTGTTGCCGGGGCCGTCACGCTGCTGGTGGCCGATATCATCGCCCGGCTTGCCCTGACAGCCGCAGAGTTGCCCATTGGCGTGGTGACCGCCACGCTGGGCGCGCCGGTCTTTATCTGGCTACTATTAAAAGCTGGACGTTAAATCACGATAGCCGTAAGACAACCTGAGGGAATGCTATGCAGTCAGATATCCTGAATACTGAAGTGACCACCATTGATGGCGATAACACCACGCTGGAAGGCTACAAAGGCAACGTGTTGCTTATCGTCAACGTGGCATCCAAATGTGGCCTGACGCCGCAGTACGAACAGCTGGAGAACATTCAGAAGGCCTGGGAGAAGGACGGTTTCACCGTGCTGGGGTTCCCGTGCAACCAGTTCCTGGGCCAGGAGCCGGGCAGCGAAGAGGAGATCAAGACGTTTTGTAGCACCACTTATGGCGTCACGTTCCCGCTGTTCAGCAAAATTGATGTCAACGGTGAGCATCGTCATCCGCTGTACGCGAAGCTGATCGCTGCCGCACCGAAAGCCGTTGCGCCGGAAGGAAGCGGTTTTTATGAACGTATGGCCAGCAAAGGCCGCGCGCCGCTCTACCCGGATGACATTCTGTGGAACTTCGAAAAATTCCTGATTGGTCGTGATGGCCAGGTGGTGCAACGTTTTTCACCGGATATGACGCCTGAGGATCCGATTGTGATGGAATCTATCAAGCTGGCGCTGGCGAAATAATGTCACTGCTGATGCAGCTCACGGACGTTGCCGAAAAGGGACGTCTGGCGCCGATAACCGGTACCGTCAATGCGGGTGAAATTCTGCATCTTGTCGGGCCGAACGGCGCGGGGAAGAGCACGTTGCTGGCGCGGATGGCAGGCCTGGTCGGTGGTGAAGGGCAGGTAACGCTGCTGGGGCATCCCCTTACCGACTGGACGCCAGTCTCGCTGGCGCACCGGCGCAGTTACCTTGTGCAGCAGCAGACACCGCCCTTTGCGATGCCTGTCTGGCACTACCTGACGCTGCATTTGCATGATAAACACCATACGGCGCTGCTGACGGACGTGGCTGCCGCCCTGGGGCTGGAAGATAAACTGGCTCGTCATGCCAGCCAGCTTTCGGGCGGAGAGTGGCAGCGGGTGCGTCTGGCGGCCGCAATCGTGCAGATCCACCCGGCCGGTAATCCTCACGGGCGGCTGCTGCTGCTTGATGAACCGATGAGCGGTCTGGATGTGGCGCAGCAGGCGGCACTGGATACGCTGCTAAGCACCCTGAGCCGAAAAGGCATCGCCGTGGTAATGAGCAGTCATGACCTCAACCATACCCTGCGTCATGCCCACCGGGTATGGTTGCTGTCGAAGGGAAACCTGATCGCCAGCGGTACGCGGGATCAGGTTCTCACGCCACCTCATCTTGCCCGCGCGTACAATATGGCGTTCCGCAGGCTGGATATAGAGGGACATAAGATGCTGATTTCTACCGGGCAGGAGTAACCGTTTCTTGCCTGTTCACACACTTGCACGCTAAATTACGAAAAGAACAAAAAAAGCAGAGGATTCGTCTGAAATGCGATTCTGGTTTCTCCTGATGGCTGCACTCTTTCTTGCGGGATGCAGTAGCCATCGTGCTCCGCCGCCTAACCCACGGCTTTCAGATTCGATTACCGTCATTGCCAGCCTTAATGATCAGCTGAGCAACTGGCGCGGCACGCCTTATCGCTACGGCGGCATGAGCCGTGGCGGGGTGGATTGTTCCGGCTTTGTGCTGATGACGTTTCGCGATAAGTTTGATTTACAGCTGCCGCGCGAAACGCGTAAACAGGCTGAAATTGGTACGGAAATTGATAAAGACGATCTTCTGCCGGGGGATCTGGTTTTCTTCAAAACCGGGTCGGGTGAAAGCGGTCTCCATGTGGGGATATATGATACAGACAATCAATTTATTCACGCATCGACCAGTCGTGGGGTGATGCGTTCTTCTCTGGATAATGTTTACTGGCGTAAAAGTTTTTGGCAGGCTCGACGTATTTAGTCGCCGCCGGACGCCTCTTATGACGGCAGGGTAACTTATAATTCATGCCGTTTTTTCTCAAATAAGATGATTAAAGTTAAATTTACCTAAAATTAGCTTAGCCCGCATGTGTCTGTTTTATCTAAAACTGGCTATTATTCTGCAACCAGGATAAGATTATTTTAGATTCAGGGATAAATCTGAAAATTAATACGGAACTAATGAAATTAATCTTATTAAAATCAAGACAGTGGAATTGTGTCAGCAATTGCTCCAGGATGTCCTCTCTCATCTTTAATGCGGGGCGAGTGCAATGATTATTACGCTAGATAATGCTTACCAGTCTGAACTGTTGCTTCAGCCTGCCCGTAATAGCGCAGGTGAGCTTAAAGGTTTAGACATTGTGGTTAACTTTACTGGCGTCGGCAGCGAAGTGAGGATCCCTACTGAACTCGTTATCCCGCGGCTTTCCGAGGCGGAAGAGTTAGCGCTGTTTAACGAAAAACTGCAATTGCTTGATACCTGTAAACTGTTTTTTATTCAGCATCAGTTAATTGCATGGATCAATATTACACCTGTAATTGTTGAGTTTTTATTAAGTAATGGAAACGCTGTTTCAATTCTTGAGCGCTATCCGTTTCTGGAGTTTACTGTTAATGAGAATTATCCAGGTTTAAATAACGGAAAGGACGATCTGCAGCTGGCAAGAATGGCGATCCATTTCCCGCTGGTCCTGGCAAACTTTGGCGCAGGCGCAGCATCGCTCAAAGCGGTCTATGATGGATTATTCAAACGGGTCATTCTCGATAAAGGATTCATTCAGCAGCGTGCTCAGGAACTCTCCTTTGAGCCCTTTATGCGCGCTATCCTCTGGCAAATCACGCCGCACTGCCAGTCGGTGATCGTCTCGGGCATTGACGATCACGCCCTGTTGCAGCGCGTCCTGTCCTTCAATTTTGGTGCCATGCAGGGGGCGCTGTGGCCTGCCGTCTCTGCTGAACACGTCACCACGCTGGTTCAGCAGCGATAACCCTTGCTTTCGCCCGTGTTTAAGACCGGGTAAACCCTCTACACTAAAAGCAGGAGGACTTATGACCCTGTCTTTTACTGCTCACTGGCATGACGAGTTGCCTGGTTTTTACACCGCACTCAAACCTACACCGCTACAAAATTCCCGTCTCATCTGGCATAACGATCGGCTGGCAGACGAGCTGGCTATTCCACCAGCGCTGTTTCAGCGTTCAGACGGCGCTGGCGTCTGGGGCGGCGAAACGCTACTCCCCGGGATGCAACCCCTGGCTCAGGTCTACAGCGGGCATCAGTTTGGCGTCTGGGCGGGTCAACTGGGCGACGGCAGGGGGATCCTGCTCGGCGAACAACAGCTTCCCAACGGGGAGACGGTTGACTGGCACCTGAAAGGCGCAGGGCTGACTCCCTATTCACGCATGGGCGACGGGCGCGCGGTACTGCGTTCAACGATTCGTGAATGCCTGGCATCTGAAGCGATGCATGCGCTGGGTATTCCCACGACCCGTGCGCTGTCGATTGTCACCAGCGATACGCCGGTCGCGCGCGAAACGATGGAAAAAGGGGCCATGCTGATGCGCATTGCGCAAAGCCATCTGCGCTTCGGTCATTTTGAGCACTTTTACTATCGCCGCGAGCCGGACAAGGTTCGCCAGCTTGCGGATTTTGCCATCCGTCACCACTGGCCGCATTTGCAGGACGAGGCGGATAAATACGTTCTCTGGTTCAGGGATGTGGTGGCCCGCACGGCCACGATGATCGCACGCTGGCAAACGGTGGGCTTTGCCCATGGCGTCATGAATACGGACAACATGTCGATCCTCGGGCTGACCTTCGATTACGGTCCGTTTGGTTTCCTCGATGATTATCAGCCGGGGTATATCTGCAACCACTCCGACTACCAGGGGCGCTACAGCTTTGACAATCAACCGGCGGTGGGACTGTGGAATCTGCAGCGTCTTGCGCAATCCCTGTCACCGTTTATCGACGTCGATGCCCTCAATGATGCGCTCGATGGCTATCAGGAGACGTTGCTACGCGACTACGGCACGCTGATGCGCAACAAGCTTGGGCTGATGACCCAGGAGAAAGGCGATAACGATATCCTGAATGGCCTGTTTACGCTCATGGCGCGTGAGGGCAGCGATTATACCCGTACCTTCCGCATGCTGGGCCAGACGGAGCAGCACAGTCCTGGCTCGCCGCTGCGCGATGAATTTATCGACCGACAGGCGTTTGACGACTGGTTTACTCAGTACCGCACGCGGCTACAGCAGGAGCAAGTAGATGATGCTACCCGCCAGAGGCAGATGAACGCGGCGAACCCGGCGATGGTGTTGCGCAACTGGCTGGCGCAGCGGGCGATTGAGCAGGCAGAGCAGGGGGAATACGCTGAGTTACACCGTCTGCATGTGGCGTTGCGCACGCCGTTTGCCGACCGGGATGATGATTACGTCAGCCGCCCGCCTGACTGGGGCAAGCGGCTGGAGGTCAGCTGCTCAAGCTAGTCTTTTGCCGGGTAGCGCTACGCTACCCGGCCAGGACATTACTGAGCGACCCAGCCGCCATCCATATTCCACGCTGCGCCACGAACGTTGACGGCGCTGTCGCTACATAAAAACAGCGTCAACTCGCCCAGCTGTTCCGGGGTAACAAACTCCCCGGAAGGCTGTTTCTCGCTCAGAAGCTGGTCCTGGGCCAGATCCGGCGCGACGCCCTGTGCAATACGTTTGTCGATCTGCTGTTGTACCAGCGGGGTCAGTACCCAACCGGGGCAGAGCGCATTTGCGGTAATACCGGTGCGCGCGGTTTCCAGCGCCAGCGACTTCGTAAAACCCACCACCCCATGCTTGGCAGCAACGTAGGCTGACTTCTCTTTTGAGGCCACCAGGCCGTGAACGGAGGCGATATTAATGATGCGCCCCCAGTTTTTCTCCCGCATGGCAGGCAGCGCCAGCCGGCTGGTGTGGAACACCGCGGAAAGATTAATGGCGATAATGTCATTCCATTTTTCAACCGGAAACGCCTCAACCGGAGCCACATGCTGTATCCCGGCGTTATTGACCAGAATATCCACCCCGCCAAACTGCGTTTCGGCGTAGCGCATCATGGCTTCAATCTGCAGGACATCACGCAGGTCCGCATCGTGATAGCCCGGTTTTTTGCCCAGTAGCGCGATCTCTGCGCGCGCCGCTTCGCTGTCACCGAAACCGTTAAGAATTAATTGTGCCCCGGCTTTCGCCAGTACCCGGGCGATCCCCAGGCCAATGCCGCTGGTTGAGCCGGTCACCAGGGCGGTTTTACCGTTCAGATTCATCTTTTTCTCCTTACACAATGCCGGTCAGATAGAACACGGCAATGACAAAAAGCACTGCCAGACTTTTAATGATAGTGATAGCGAAAATGCCGCCGTAGGCCTGACGATGGCTCAGACCGGTGATCGCCAGCAAGGTGATCACCGCGCCGTTATGGGGAAGGGTATCCATCCCGCCGCTGGCCATGGAGGCCACGCGATGCAGTACCTCAAGAGGAATATTGGCCGCGTGGGCGGCGGCAACAAACGTGTCGGCCATGGCCGCGAGGGCAATGCTCATCCCGCCGGACGCCGAACCGGTGATCCCTGCGAGAACGGTCACGCTGATGGCCTCATTGAGTAACGGATTTGGAATGGCCGCCAGCGCGTGGGATAACACCAGAAAACCGGGCAGGGCGGCGATCACCGCACCAAAACCGTATTCCGAGGCGGTATTCATCGCGGCCAGAATGGCCCCGCTGACCGCCGTGCGGCTGCCTTCCGCCAGACGTCCGCGGATATTGCGAAAGCCAAAAGCCAGCACCAGCACGATACCGGCGATCAGCGCCGCTTCCACGGCCCAGATGGCGGTGATCTTGCTTACCTCGATCACAATCGGCTTTGCCAGTCCGGGAAGGGTCAGCTCGTGGCTGGTGCCGTACCAGCCGGGGATCCAGCGGGTAAGCAGCAGATTGAGGATCCCTACCAGCAGCAGAGGAGAGAGGGCAATCAACGGGTGAGGAAGGTTAATGTCGTCCGGCGTTTCCGGTTCATTTTTCAGATCCGTGCCGTACCCCTCGTTGTTCTGCAGCGCTTTGCGGCGCTGGCGCTCCAGCCAGAGCAGACCAAAACAGATAATAAACAGCGAACCAATCAGCCCCAGCCACGGCGCGGCCCAGGCGTTTGTGCCAAAAAAGCTGGTGGGGATAATGTTCTGGATCTGCGACGTGCCGGGCAGGGCATCCATGGTAAACGAGAATGCCCCGAGCGCCACGGTGGCCGGGATCAGCCGTTTCGGGATGCCGCTCTGGCGGAACAGTTCGGCGGCAAAGGGGTAAACCGCAAACGCCACCACAAACAGCGAAACGCCACCGTAGGTTAACAGCGCACACACCAGGACAATCACCGGGATGGCGTGACGCCGCCCGAGGATCCGAATCGCTGCGGCGACGATAGCGCGCGAGAAGCCGGAGAGTTCAATCAGCTTGCCAAACACGGCACCCAGCAGGAACACCGGGAAGTAGAGCTTGACGAAGCCGACCATTTTTTCCATAAACAGCCCGGTAAACGTCGGGCCGACGGCGCCAGGATCGGTCAGCAGCACGGCGCCGAGCGCCGCAATCGGGGCAAACAAAATCACGCTGTATCCGCGATAGGCCGCCAGCATCAGCAGTGCCAGCGCCGCCAGGGCAATTAACACACTCATTACGACTCCTCACTTTAATTATTATTCGGGTACCAACGAGAGGCTTAACGCTCGACGGTCAGGGCGATGCCTTGTCCGCCGCCAATACACAGGGTGACGAGCCCTTTTTTAACGTCGCGGCGCTGCATTTCGTACAGCAGCGTCACGAGGATGCGGCAGCCGGAGGCGCCAATCGGATGACCAAGGGCAATCGCGCCGCCGTTTACATTTACCTTGCGCGCATCCCAGCCGAGCTGCTTGCCCACCGCCAGCGCCTGAGCGGCAAAGGCTTCATTGGCTTCAATGAGATCCACCTCATCGAGCGTCCAGCCCGCCCGCGCCAGCGCCGTCTGGCAGGCGCTCACCGGACCGATGCCCATCACCGACGGGTCAACCCCCGTCACGGCGTAACTCACAATGCGACCGAGGATCGGCAGTCCGCTCTGCCGCGCATTTTCTTCGCTCATCAGCAGTACCGCAGCGGCACCGTCATTGAGCGTCGAAGCATTTCCCGCCGTGACTGTGCCTTCCTCGCGTAAAAATGCGGGGCGCAGTTGCGCAAGCTGCTCAGTGGTGGTCTCTGGTCGGGGCTGTTCATCACAACGAATAACCCGCGGTGGCTTTTTGCCCTCTTTCACCGTGACCGGCGCTATCTCGGCGTCAAACCGACCGGACGCAATGGCGGCCGCCGCTTTTTGCTGCGACCGGGTGGCGAAATCGTCCTGCTGTTCGCGGGAAATACCGTACTGCCGGGCAACGTTTTCAGCGGTGATACCCATGTGGTAATCGTTGAATGCGTCCCACAAACCATCGGTAATCATGCTGTCCTGCAGACCCGTATGGCCAAACCGCAAACCTGACCGCGCCCCGTCCAGCAGATAGGGGGCGTTGCTCATGCTCTCCTGACCGCCTGCGATAACTACCCCGGCGTCGCCGCTGCGGATCGCCTGCGCGGCGAGTTGCACCGCTTTCAGGCCCGCGCCGCACACCAGATTGACCGTTGTCGCTGGCGTGCTGACGGGTAACCCGGCGGCGATGGCCGTCTGACGCGCCGGGTTTTGTCCACATCCCGCCGTCAGCACCTGACCGAAAATCACGTCGTCAATCTTCCCTTTATCAAGACCGCTGCTCTCAAGCAGGTGACGTACCGCGACAGCCCCCAGCTCAACCGCAGAGAGGGAGGCGAGCGATCCGCGAAAACTGCCGACAGGGGTACGCGTTGCCCCGACAATCATGACCTGTTTCATCCGAAGCCCTCAGCTAAAGCGCATCTCGCGCACGTCGTCCGCCACAATGATTTTCCCGGCCGTTTTCGCCACGATCTCGTCAATACTGACGCCGGGGGCATACTCCCGCAGGATGAACGCGCCGTCCTCAATTTCCAGCAGCGCGAGGTCGGTTAACACCCGACGGATGCAGCCCACGCCCGTGAGCGGCAGCGTGCAGCGCGGCAGCAGCTTTGACTCACCGCTTTTTGAGGCGTGGGTCATCACCACAATGATGTTCTGCGCCCCGGCAACGAGATCCATCGCGCCGCCCATCCCCTTCACCATTTTTCCGGGGATCATCCACGAGGCGATATTGCCCTCAACGTCCACTTCAAAGGCACCCAGCACGGTCAGGTCGACATGACCGCCGCGGATCATGGCAAACGACTGCGCTGAGTCAAAAATGGCGGCCCCTGTCCGTGCGGTGACGGTCTGTTTACCGGCGTTGATCATGTCGGCGTCGAGGCTCTGCTCATCGGGGAAGGCGCCCATCCCCAGCAGACCGTTTTCCGACTGGAGCATCACGTCCATCCCGGCGGGAATGTAGTTCGCCACCAGCGTCGGAATGCCGATCCCCAGGTTGACGTAGTAACCGTCGCGCAGCTCGCGGGCCACGCGCATGGCCATCTGTTCACGGGTCAACATCGTCACACTCCTTGCGCGCGCAGCGTGCGCTGCTCAATGCGTTTTTCAAACTGGCCGACAATCAGCCTGTCGACGTAAATGCCCGGGGTATGAATAGCCGACGGAGGCAGTTCACCTGGCGGAACAATCTCTTCCACCTCCACCACCGTTATCCGGCCCGCGGTTGCCATCAGCGGATTAAAGTTTTGCGCGGTATGGCGATAGATAACGTTGCCGTACCAGTCCGCCTTCCAGCCTTTGATGAGCGCGAAATCCCCGGTAATGGCCTCTTCGAGGATGTAATGTTTACCCGCAAACTGGCGCACCTCTTTGCCTGCAGCCACAGGCGTGCCATAGCCGGTCGCGGTGTAAAACGCGGGGATCCCGGCGCCGCCTGCGCGCACCTTTTCGGCCAGCGTCCCCTGCGGCGTGAGTTCCACCTCCAGCTCGCCGCTCAGCACCTGCTGCTCGAACAGCGCGTTTTCGCCGACGTAAGAGGCCACTACCTTGCGAACCTGCCGCGTCTCAAGCAGGATCCCGAGACCGAAGCCATCCACGCCGCAGTTGTTAGAGACCACCGTGAGACCCTGCACCTGCCGGCGTCTGACTTCGGCAATCAGGTTCTCCGGAATGCCGCACAGGCCGAAGCCGCCCGCCAGCAAGGTCATCCCGTCCGTCAGCCCATCCAGCGCCTGCGCATAGCTGCCGACGCGCTTATCCAGTCCTGCCATACTCATCCCTCCCGTTAACCGTGCCGGTATCATTAGGGGCGGCGACTCATTTGTTAATTTTGAATTTGTGACCCACTCATTTGGTTTTTTTATTAATTTCCTGTTAACTAAATTTTTTCAATTAGTTAACAAGGTGAAAAATGAGAATGAGTGTCAAACAGTTACGCGCGTTTTTAGCGGTAGCTCACACTCTGAATTTCGCACACGCCAGCGAACGGCTGAATCTCTCTCAGCCAGCCCTGAGCCTGACGATAAAAGGGCTGGAGGATGCGCTCGGTGGACCACTTTTACAGCGCAGCACGCGCAAGGTAGCTCTGACGCAGGAAGGGGAGACCTTTTTGCCGATGGCTCGGCAGCTGCTGGCGGACTGGGATAACGTTGAAGAGGCCATGCACCAGTGCTTTACCCTGCAGCGCGGTAAAATCTCGGTCGCGGCCATGCCGTCGTTTGCGGCGAATGTCTTACCCGAGGTGCTAAAAGCGTTTCGCGACCGCCACGCCGGGATCAACGTCACCGTGCATGATGTGATTAACGAGCAGGTGATAGAGATGGTCCGGGAAGGGCGCGTGGAGATGGGGATCGCATTCGAGCCTGCGCCAACGCACAACCTGCTGTTTACCCCGCTGGGCCTCGACCGGTTTATTGCCATTGTGCCGAAAGATTCTGCGCTTGCAGGCAAAAAGCGCCTGACATGGGACGCGCTGCTGACGCTGGATTTCATTACCCTGCAGCGTCCCTCTGCGGTGCGTCTGATGATGGAAGAGGAGCTGGCGCGAAGCGGCAGAAAACTGGAGGTCGCCCTGGAGAGCCATCAACTGGTGACGGTTGGGCGCATGGTCGCCAGCGGGCTGGGCGGCAGTGCCGTACCTGCGCTGTGTGAGACCCAGATGGCCTCACTAGGCGCGGTGTGTATTCCGCTGGACAGCCCGCCTATTGAAAAGTGTATCGGGGTGATCCATCCCGGGCACACGCAGCTTTCTAAAGCAGCGCATGCCCTGCTGGAAACCCTGAAAGATTTTTATCAGCCGTGTCAGGGGGCGAGAAACACCTGCGGCGCGGCGTGAGCCGGGTGCCGGCCAACGTGAACCTGCGCGCCGTACCACTTTGCCAGCGCATTGGCCTGCAAAACGGTTTCCGGTTTCCCCTGGGAGACGATTTTTCCGCCGTGCAGCAGCAGGATGCGATCCGCCCACAGCGCCGCCAGATTAAGGTCATGCAGCACCACGCACACGTGCAGATGTCCCCGACGGGTCAGGGATTTCAGCAGGCGCAGCAGATGCTGCTGGTGGTAGAGATCCAGCGCAGACGTGGGTTCATCCAGAAACAGCCAGCCGCGTGGCGCACCGTCGCACCAGAGCTGAGCCAGCGCGCGGGCGAGCTGGATGCGCTGCTGCTCGCCGCCGGAGAGTGCGGCAAACTGCCTGCCCGCCAGCGGTAAACACCCGGTAACGGCCATCACTGCTTCTACTACCGAGGCTTCAGGCGTGCGGGTCCAGGGCGCGCGACCCATGCCGATTACTGCTTCAACCGGCCAGTCAAATCCAATCTGCGTGTTCTGGCGCATCACCGCCCGGTAGCGGGAGAGCGTCTCCGGCTGCCAGGCGGCGATCGGCGTGCCCGCCAGGCTGCATTGTCCGCCCGCCGGTTTAAGATAGCCGGTAAGCAGCCGCAATAGCGTGGATTTCCCGGCGCCGTTGGGGCCAATCAACGCCACCATCTCGCCCTGAGATAAGGTCAGCGACACGTCGTTAATCAGCGTCCGTTGCCCGATGCGAAAAACAAGGTTTTCGCCACAATAGCGTTCAGCCATGCGCGCCTCCGCGACGAAAGATAAGCCACAGGAACCCCGGTGCGCCGAGAAGGCTGGTCAATAAGCCGACCGGCATTTCCGCCGGGGCGACCACGCTGCGCGCCAGCGTATCGGCTACCAGCAACAGCAACGCTCCGGCCAGCACCGAACCAGGGAGTACGGCGCGGTGGTCGGCTCCCAGCCACATGCGCACCAGGTGCGGCACCACCAGACCGACAAAGCCGATAACGCCGCTGACCGCAACGGCGGCAGCCACCAGCAGGGCACAGCACAGCAGCAGGATCCGCTGCACGCGGGCGACGTCCACGCCGAGGTAGTGCGCCTCTTCGTCACCCAGTTGCAGCAAATTAAGGGCGCCTGCCAGACGCCAGATAACCAGCACGGTGGGTATCATCAGCGACGAGACGGCCAGCAGCGTCGACCACTGCGCCTGGCCGAGGCTGCCCATTCCCCAGAGCGAAAGCTGGCGAAGCTGGGCATCATTGCTGAGCCATGACAGCACGCCGACGGCCGCGCCGCACAGGGCGTTGATGGCAATACCTACCAGCAACAGGCGCGACAAAGAACCGTCACGTTGTCGGCTGAGGATAAAAATCACCAGGGTGGCGGCCAGCGCACCGAGAAACGCCGCCAGCATCGGGGCATACAGCATCACCAGGGCAGGCAGCGAGAGGGGAAGCACCACCCACAGCGCGACGGCAAGTGCCGCGCCGCTGCTGATGCCGAGCAGGCCCGGGTCTGCCAGCGGGTTGCGAAACAGCCCCTGCATCACGCAGCCCGCCACTGCCAGTGAACCGCCGATCGCCAGCGCCAGCAGCACGCGAGGCAGGCGGATCGTCAGCCAGATCTGACGCAGCGCCTCGTCTGTGCCGTTCCACAGCAGGCTGACCGGAAGGTGTAACGCCCCGACCCCGGTTGCCGCGAGGGTGATGATGACCAGGATCGCGGTCAGCATCCATAACGATAAGGTGATCCGCCGGGACATCAGGGCAGCTGCTCCGCTTTGCTGCGCAGTTGCTGGATGGCCTCAGGCGTTCGCAGGCTGAAGCCCAGCAGCGCCATATCGTCAATCGCCAGCACCTGCTTGTTTCGTCCTGCCGGGGTTTGCGCCAGGCCGGGCAGCGTCCACAGGTTCGCTTCACCGCCCAGGGCGGTGATTCCGTCCGAGGAAATCACCACCAGATCGGGCCGGCTGGCGATGATGCCTTCCTGAGACAGCGGCTGATAGCGGCTGAACCCCTGCATCGCGTTCTGCAGTCCCGCCGCGCGGATAGCGGCATCGGCGGCGGTCTGTTGTCCGGCAGCCATGGCGGTCATCCCGCCGTGGTTGAGAATAAACAGCACCCGCTTGTTGAGCGGCGATGCGGGAAGTGTCGACAGCGCCTGACGCAGCCTGTTGCGCAGGGCTTGCCCCTCGGCCTCGCGGTGCGTTGCTTCCGCCACGATCCGCACCTTTTCATCAATGACGCTCAGGTCGTTACTGGCGGGAATTTCGATCACCCTGACGTGGCTTTGCTCAACCTGCTTTAGCGCCAGAGACGGCTGCGCCTGGGCGCTGGCCAGCACCAGCGTGGGGCGCAGGGATAAGATCCCTTCCGCGTTGAGCTGGCGCAGATAGCCTACGTCAGGCAGCGCATTCGCCGCCTGAGGCCACTGGCTGGTGCTGTCGCGCGCCACCAGCGAAGAGGCCGCGCCGAGGGCGTAGACAATCTCGGTGATGTCGCCGCCGAGCGTGACGATTTTCTCCTGCGGGGCAGCAAATGCCAGCAGGGGCAGGGCGCCGATCAGGGCAAGCCACCGTTTCATGCGGCCAGCCCTTTCGCCGTTAAGGCGTCAATCTGGCTGCGCCACCGGCTCTGCTCCGGTTCGCCTTCGGTACGCTGGCCGTACAGCTGGGCGATTTGCGTCCCGTCGGCGGCAAACAGCTCCAGGCTGGTGACATGCCCGTCTGCCGTTGGTTTGCGCGTGACCCACGTTTCCGCAATGGATCCTTCAAGCAGATGCAGGGTAAAGGTTGGGTTAAAGATGTTCAGCCAGCCTTGCATCGGCACCAGCTTTTCCACCGCGCCGGTGAAGATCTGCACGCAGCCGCGGTTGCCGACGAAGATCATGATGTCGTTCCCGTCCTGGCGGACCGTCTCCAGCAGCTGCGCCAGCGCGGTGTTCTCTACCCTGCAGGCCAGATCGTCCCCCACCAGGCGAAACGCCTGCTGGCGGCTGAGGTTATGGCGCTTGAGCAGGCTGAAGAACTGATGCACGTCGGTCATGGCGCGCCACTCGGCATCCACGCGCGCGGCTTCCGGATGATCAGCGTGGGCCGGGCGATCGGCCACCTGTAACCCCAGCGGGGGATTCTCGGCAAAGATAAAGCGGGTCAGCATGTCGCCCCAGGCGGAAACGTCGGTGTTCTCCGTGGCGTAGACCTTCAGCAGGGCATCGCCCTGGTGGTCGAAGAACTGAATGCTCTGCCGCTCGCCGCGGGCGGTGGCTTCGCTGATGTGAAATACGCTTGCCCACTGGTTGAGGAACAGGCGCAGATCCAGCGCGCGCGGGTTAAGCACCAGCCCGGCGTGTCCGGTCAGGTGCTGGTTGGTGAAGCTCCCTTTCTGTTCATGTACGGCATAGTCGTTACGGCAGATACATTTGGTTTCGCCCACCGCTTCCAGCGCGCCCAGGATCTCGCGGATTTCACCGCGCAGTCGCCAGGCGTCGTGACCCACGCGGGCAAAGGCCAGCTCTGCTTCGCTGATGTGCATTAAGCCAGCGATATCGCGCGCGTACTTTTCCGGATTATCTTCTTTGAGCTCAAGCCAGCGTGTGTAGTGATTCATTGTCTTTTCCTTCTGAAGAGTGGCCCCGACGGGAATTACCACTGATAACTTACGAAAATCTTGCCGTTACGGCCGTCCTGCGGAATGCCCTGAGGTGACCAGTACGCTTTGTCAAAGGCGTTGCCCAGCACCAGCGTTGTGGTTACGCCTTTGAGCCGCTCCTGACCTTTGTAGCTCACGTAGAAATCGTTGACCGCATAGCCCGGCTGCTGGCTGTAGCTGCTGCTGATATGCGTTGAGCGATCGACAAAGGTGCCAATCCAGCCGACGGAGAAACCGCTTTGCGCCACCGGAATGTCTAGCTTGCTGGTCACGGTGTCCGGGTTGATGCTGGAGATGTATTCGCCCGTATCGGTGTCTTTCCCGCGCGTGCGGTTATAGGCCAGGTCAAGGTTGAAGAGGTCGGCCGAGTAGGTTGCCATCATGTCCCAGCCCCAGATTTTGGCGTTCGGGACGTTATAAGACATGGTGGTCGCGGCGGCAAAATCGACGGTGGTGGAGATGTAGTCTTTGGCGTTGGTATCGAAATAGCTGGCTTTAAACTCCAGCGCATCGTTGGCGAGCAGCAGATCGTCGAAGCGCAGGCCAAAACCAAACTCCTGCGTTTCGTTGGTTTCCGGGCGCAGGTTCGGGTTTGGCACCCAGTAGTTGGTATAGAAGCGTCCGATGGAGAAGTGTTTGGCGTCGTTATACATCTCGCCCATGGTAGGCGCGCGGAACGCCTGCGCGTAAGAGCCAAACAGCATCAGCCAGTCGGTCGGGCTGATGGTTAACCCGGCGCGGGATGACCATTTATCGGCATCGACATCGTCGTAGCCATCGCTGCTGCCACGGTAATTGTCATAGCGTGTGCCGCCAAGGAGGGTGACGGGAAGATCGCGAAGGGTAATTTCATCCTGCAGCCAGCCAGAGCTGAAATCGATCTTCGCTTCCGGGAAGCCGGTGGTGGCCCCGCCCGGGTGCTGCTCCTGACGGTAGTATTCCCCACCGTAGGTCAGCAGATGTGCCGCAAAGGTGTCGCTGAACAGGCGCGTGCGGTTTTCAACTTTGCCGCCTTTGGTGGTCTGCTGGCGAAACTCACCGCTGCTGTCGATATTCTGTGCGTTAATGCGCGCTTCGGACCAGTAAATTTTCGCGTCGGCGTTCAGCCAGTCGTTACCCGCCGGGGCAATGTTATAGCCCAGCTGCGCGTCACGCTGAATGGTGGAGCGATCGGTCATCGGGTTACTGCTGTCCGCCCCGGGAGTTTGCGGGTTTTTCGGCTCCCGGGCGGCGTTGTTATAGTAGCGCAGGGAGCCGCTCAGGGTCTGGGCCGGGTCGATTTTCCAGCTGCCTTTCGCCAGCATGTTATTGATGGATTCGTCGTTAGGCGCCGTTGCTCCGTCGCTCTGGCGGATATCTCCGCGATCGCGGCTGGACCAGGACACCAGCCCGTCCAGCGTGTCTGTGCGGCCGTAGGCGCTGGCCCCCATGCCAAGGCTACGATCGCCCGTCGCGCCGGTACCAAACACGCGGTAACCGCTGCTTTTCCCCGGCTCCAGCAGATCCTTCGCATCGACGGTGTCATACGAAATCACGCCGCCCAGCGCGCCGCTGCCGTACAGCAGTGCCGACGGACCGCGAACCACTTCGATACGTTTAATCAGCGCCGGGTCGAGGAAGGTGCTGTTCAGGTGTCCGGTATCGGTTCCCTGGCGCACGCCGTCCACCAGCACCAGCACGCCGCGACGGTCATAGCCGCGCAGGTTCACGTCCTGCCCGTTGGTACGCCCGGTGCCGTCCAGCGTCAGACCGGGGATGTTACGCAGCAGGTCGGCAGCCGAGCTGGCGGTCTGTTTCTCCGGCGCGCTGGCGTCAATCACGCTCACCATCATGGGGGCTTCAAAGGCGCTGCGGGCGTTACCCGTGGCGATCACGGTCATTTCATCGGTGGCGGCAAAAGCGATGCCCGGCAGGGCGCTGACGATCGCCAGCGCCAGAAGTGACGGGCGTAAAGATGCGGAAGGCAGGTGTGGCATAGCAACTCTCCATAAGCATTGAAAAGCGCTGGCTGCCTGGGTTTCACCTGGGTGGCTGGCGTCGTTTTTTGTGTTGTTTATTTCGTGAGGATCAGTTTTCCGGCATGGGTCTGGCGCAGAAGGTAGCGCTGGCCGTCATGCTCGATAATGACCCGTCCCTCATCGCCGAGCAGGGTTTTGCTGTCAATCCTGCGCTCGGTAGGGGCTGGCGCTGTGTGTGTTTTTGCTGGCGTTGCCGCGCTGTTATCCGTACGTGACATAATGTTTATAAATAACAATCAATGTAACAATGATAATCATTATCAATAAACTGCAAATTCACAGCAAGCGTTTTTGTGAAAAAAGGGGGTGGGGATCAACTTTGGGGGGAAAGTGCGGTTTGATGCCCTCACCCCGACCCTCTCCCACGGGGCTGG
>NZ_RXRN01000036.1:0-46676 GCF_003986875.1 Enterobacter sp. WCHEn090032 | reverse complement strand
CAAACCCTAAAAACGGCAACGTGCGTTGCCGTTTTGCTTTTATTACGGTGCCGGGTATGTGTATACCTGATGCACCGCTTCAATCTCCGCTAACACCTCTTCACTCAGGTTCAGATGGAAACTCTCAATGTTGGTTTTCAACTGCTCCAGGGTGGTCGCGCCCAGCAGGGTGCTGGCAACAAACGGCTGACGACGCACGAAGGCAAGCGCCATCTGCGCAGGGTCAAGACCGTGACGCTTTGCGATATCCACGTAGGCGGCGACGGCTTTCTGCGTCTGCTCGCCGCTGTAGCGGGTAAAGCGGCTAAAGAGGGTGTTACGCGCCCCGGCCGGTTTCGCCCCGTTCAGGTATTTCCCCGTCAGCGTGCCGAAACCGAGGCAGGAATAGGCGAGAAGTTCCACCTCTTCGTACTGTGTCACTTCGGCCAGACCCACTTCATAGCTGCGGTTAAGCAGGCTGTACGGGTTCTGGATGGTGACGATGCGCGGCAGATCGTGTTTATCCGCCAGATGCAGATAGCGCATCACCCCAAAGGCCGTTTCGTTAGAGACGCCAATGTAGCGGATTTTTCCCGCACGCTGGCACTCAGCCAGCGCTTCCAGCGTTTCCAGCAGCGTCACGGCAGGGGCGCTTTCATTCCAGCTGTAGCCAAGCTTACCAAAGCAGTTCGTGGGGCGCTGTGGCCAGTGAACCTGGTACAGATCGAGGTAGTCGGTCTGCAGACGCTTCAGGCTGGCATCCAGCGCGGCGCGGATATTTTTGCGATCGAGGATCTGATTCGGGCGGATCCCGGTATCGTTGTTGCGCGCGGGGCCACTGACTTTTGAGGCGATCACCAGCTTTTCACGGTTACCGTGTTTTGCCAGCCAGTTACCCACATACGTTTCGGTAAGTCCCTGCGTTTCCGGACGGGGGGGAACAGGGTACATCTCTGCGACATCAATCAGGTTAATGCCCTGGCTGACGGCATAATCGAGTTGTGCATGGGCATCGGCTTCGCTGTTTTGTTCACCAAATGTCATCGTGCCCAACCCCAGTTGGCTAATTTCGAGAGCGCTGTGGGGGATACGGTGATAATGCATAGCCGGCTTCCTCATGAGACATATAGACCGCGTCAGGGTGTTCCCGACAAAGGAATATAAACATGGCAGAGGGGAAGCAAAAGGGGAAGAAAAAAATCAAAAAGGCCAGCAAGCTACTGACCTCTCTCTGTTTATCGCTCGATAATTTGCGAGACTTCGTCGCGATTGATCTGCATTTTATTGCCTTCCTGATCGCGGTAGCTGACCAGACCGGTATCATCATCGACTTCGGGTTTGCCGTCAGTCAGGATCATTCGACCGTCTTTTGTCGCCATGACGTAATCGCTGCTACAACCCGATACGGCAAAGGCTAAACCGACTGCTGAAACTAACACTGCCCATTTTTTCATCGTTATTGTCCTCATCTGGCTCGTATCAAATCATAGTCTAGTATTAACCCGATATGGCGAATGGAGAAAGCGGTAAAATCTTAAAAACCAGGTGATTATGTTTGAGAGCTCTCAAAATAAGTAAAAAACTATGTGTTAAGCAGGAAATGGCGTGCCAGCAGCGCGCCGGTAAAATTCTTTTTGAGATAAAAACCGCGCGGCAGGGTCAGTATGGGTTCACCCTGTGCGCCGATGGCCTCCGTGAGCGCTTTACTGTTCGCCGCTTTCGGACGCAGCTGTAACACTTCTCCGTGTCGGGCTGTGATGCGCTCTACCTGCCCAAGCACGATCATGTCCATCAGCTCCTCCCAGTCCAGACGCAGCTGGTGCTCCTCATCATCGGTTGGGCTCCAGAGCAGCGGGGCGCCAATGCGACGATCGGCCAGCGGGATCGCCCGCTCGCCTTCAACCGGTACCCACAGGACGCGCTTCAGCTTATGGCGAACATGGCTGGTTTCCCACGTTACGCCGGTATTGCCGGTTAATGGCGCCACGCAGACAAACGTGGTTTCAAGCGGCTTCCCCTGACGGTCTATGGGAATGGTTTTTAACTCCACGCCAAGGGCGGCAAAATCTTGCTCAGGTTTACTCCCTGCGCTGGCGCCCAGCCAGAGCTCGAGCAGCATGCCGATCCAGCCTTTATCCCGTTTCAGATCCTTCGGGATCAGCAGCCCTGCCATGGCGGCCAGCTCGCCAAGCGAAAAGCCTGCCAGGCGCTGGGCCTGTTGTAGCAACTGGCTCTCGCTGGAGGGCGGTGAAAGCAAGGGTGTAAGCGGATGCATGATGGTAACCTTTTGATTAAAAAATAAACGAAGAAATTGTCCCCTGTGGATAGAGTTTAACTTTTTCTGTACCAATATGACATGTCTATGATTTATTGGATATTTTGTCGCGTTGAAATCGTTTCACCGTGGGCGGAAAAGCGGTTGTTCAAATCTGGTCACTGACAATGAACAGGATCTTACACCATGTTATCCACAGAAAAATGGGATAACTGGGCATAACCCTGACTACTGTTTCAATTTACAGCCTTGACGTGCGATGAAAATCGAATTTTCACACAAATTGTGACTAACTTATTGGCACAATCTGTGGATAAAACCGACGCTGTTCGATCTTTCATCAGCACAACGATCTCTGATGTGATGATCGTCACGCTATTCTGCTTTTTGTTTACCGATCTGCATTTAAATAACTGTAAATAAAGAAATTATATTAAGGTGGTATAAGAGGGAGACCGGCGGTGATAAAGGTTGTTCATCGGTAATCAGACACTTCTTCACAACTATATCCACAGAAAAGGTGAATAAAATTCCCCTCGCTGCCTCACATCTGTTTATAACTCAGCACTAATTTGTGAGTTATTCAAATGTTATTAGGTTGCAGGCCTGTAAGAGAGTGGTTTACCGCCTCCCTGTAGTGTGAAACAATCATTCATATATAAGGTTTAGTTTGGGGTAGTCCGGTGATTGATGACGATGGCTACCGCCCGAACGTAGGAATAGTAATTTGTAATCGTCAGGGCCAGGTAATGTGGGCCCGGCGGTATGGTCAGCACTCCTGGCAGTTCCCGCAAGGCGGGATCAATCCGGGAGAGTCCCCAGAACAAGCGATGTACCGGGAGCTTTTTGAAGAGGTCGGTTTAAGCCGGAAAGATGTTCGTATCCTGGCTTCGACCCGCAACTGGTTGCGTTACAAGTTACCGAAACGTTTGGTGCGTTGGGACACAAAGCCGGTTTGTATCGGCCAGAAACAGAAATGGTTTCTGTTGCAGTTGGTGGGTAACGATTCAGACATCAATATGCAGACCAGCAGTACGCCGGAGTTTGATGGCTGGCGCTGGGTGAGCTATTGGTATCCTGTTCGTCAGGTCGTGTCATTTAAACGCGATGTTTACCGTAGGGTGATGAAAGAGTTTGCAAGTGTGGTGATGCAGCTTCAGGAGATCCCGCCTAAGCCGCAGAGCGCACCTGCCTGGCGACGTAAAAGAGGTTAAGCTACGCAAATCATGCTCACCCGCTTGCGAGAAATAGTCGAGAAGGTGGCCAGTGCGCCGCGTCTGAACGAGGCGCTGAATATTCTGGTCACTGACATCTGTCTTGCGATGGAGACCGAGGTCTGTTCGGTGTATCTGGCCGACCACGATCGACGCTGCTATTACCTGATGGCAACCCGTGGTTTGAAAAAACCACGTGGACGCACTGTAACCCTCGCATTTGATGAAGGTATTGTGGGTCTGGTTGGGCGGCTGGCTGAACCCATCAACCTTGCTGATGCGCAAAAACACCCCAGCTTCAAATACATTCCTTCCGTAAAAGAAGAGCGCTTCCGCGCTTTCCTCGGTGTGCCGATTATCCAGCGTCGTCAGCTGCTCGGCGTGTTGGTTGTCCAGCAGCGTGAACTACGTCAGTACGATGAAAGCGAAGAGTCTTTCCTCGTGACGCTGGCTACGCAGATGGCGGCCATCCTCTCTCAGTCTCAGCTTGCCGCGCTCTTTGGTCAGTACCGCCATACGCGCATTCGTGCCCTTCCGGCCTCGCCAGGGGTGGCGATTGCTGAAGGCTGGATGGACGCCACGCTGCCGTTGATGGAGCAGGTTTACGAAGCCTCAACGCTTGATGAAGCGCTTGAGCGCGAGCGCCTTACCGCCGCGCTGGAAGAGGCGGCGAATGAATTTCGCCGCTACAGCAAACGTTTTGCCGCAGGCGCGCAGAAAGAGACGGCGGCCATTTTTGACCTCTATTCGCACCTTCTCTCCGATGCGCGTCTGCGCCGTGAGCTTTTTGCGGAGGTGGATAAAGGCTCGGTCGCGGAGTGGGCAGTTAAGAAGGTTATCGAAAAATTTGCCGAGCAATTTGCGGCGCTGACCGACGGTTACCTGAAAGAGCGGGCCGGGGATCTACGGGCCCTCGGACAACGGCTGCTGTTCCACCTTGATGACACTATTCAGGGGCCGAATGCCTGGCCAAAACGGTTTATTCTGGTCGCCGATGAACTCTCGGCAACGACGCTGGCTGAACTGCCCCAGGACAGGCTGGCCGGTGTCGTGGTGCGCGATGGGGCCGCTAACTCCCATGCCGCCATTATGGTGCGCGCGCTGGGTATTCCGACCGTTATGGGGGCGGATATCCAGCCGTCGGTTCTGCACCGACGGACGCTGGTGGTGGACGGCTATCGCGGAGAGCTGCTGGTCGATCCTGAGCCGGTTCTGCTGCAGGAATACCAGCGTCTTATCAGCGAAGAGAATGAATTAAGCAAGCTGGCAGAAAATGACGTTAACCTGCCCGCACAGCTTAAAAGCGGTGAGCGGATCAAAGTGATGCTCAATGCCGGTTTAAGCCCTGAGCACGAAGAAAAGCTTGGCAGCCGCATCGACGGTATTGGCCTGTACCGCACTGAGATCCCGTTCATGCTGCAGAGCGGTTTCCCCTCCGAAGAGGAGCAGGTGGCGCAGTATCAGGGCATGCTGCAGATGTTTAACGACAAACCGGTCACCCTGCGTACGCTGGATGTCGGGGCGGATAAACAGCTGCCCTATATGCCGATCAGTGAGGAAAACCCGTGCCTGGGCTGGCGTGGGATCCGCATTACGCTCGATCAGCCTGAGATCTTCCTGATCCAGGTGCGCGCGATGCTGCGCGCCAATGCGGCGACGGGTAACCTCAGCATTCTGTTGCCGATGGTCACCAGCATTGATGAGATCGACGAAGCGCGGCGGCTGATTGAACGCGCAGGCCGTGAAGTGGAAGAGATGATTGGCTATGCGATCCCGAAACCGCGGATCGGGGTGATGCTCGAAGTGCCTTCCATGGTCTTTATGCTGCCGCAGCTGGCAAACCGGGTTGATTTTATCTCCGTCGGCACGAACGACCTGACGCAATATATTCTGGCTGTCGACCGTAATAATACCCGCGTCGCCAGTATCTACGATAGCCTGCATCCGGCGATCATTCGTGCGCTGGCGATGATCGCCCGGGAAGCGGAGCAGTACGGTATTGATTTACGCTTGTGTGGTGAAATGGCAGGGGATTCGATGTGCGTCGCGATCCTGATTGGTCTGGGATACCGCCATCTGTCGATGAACGGCCGGGCCGTCGCACGCGTGAAGTATCTGTTGCGCCATATCGATATCAACGATGCCCGCGAGCTGGCTGAACGCAGTCTTGAAGCGCAACTGGCAACCGAGGTTCGCCACCAGGTCGCCGCGTTTATGGAACGACGCGGCATGGGCGGTCTGATCCGCGGCGGTCGCTAATCGCCTTTCGCCCTCTCCCTGTGGGAGAGGGCACCAGCGCGCATAAAATCCTATACACATCTTTTACATCTCTGGCGCATCCTCCGCGCCCGCCTTATGCTATGATTCGCAACTTTGGAGCCTCTGCTTACGGCAGAATCGCATTTCTACCGCTGTCCACTTTCAGCGGAATAACAACATCTTGTGGTGACAGATGAACAGTGGTTATCTGCATTTTCCGGAATTTGATCCGGTCATTTTCTCAATAGGACCTGTTTCGCTTCACTGGTACGGTTTGATGTACCTGGTGGGCTTCATTTTTGCCATGTGGCTCGCTGGCCGTCGCGCCAGCCGTCCTGGCAGCGGCTGGACCAAAAACGAAGTTGAAAACCTGCTGTATGCGGGCTTCCTCGGCGTGTTCCTCGGCGGCCGTATTGGGTATGTGCTGTTCTATAACTTCCCGGTATTCCTGAATGATCCGCTCTATCTGTTCCGCGTCTGGGACGGCGGCATGTCCTTCCATGGCGGTCTGATTGGGGTGATCCTGGTGATGGTGATTTTTGCCAAACGCACCAAACGCAACTTCTTCCAGGTTTCCGATTTTATCGCACCGCTGATCCCGTTTGGGCTGGGCGCTGGCCGTCTGGGTAACTTCATCAACGGTGAGCTGTGGGGACGTGTCGATCCGAGCGTGTCCTTTACCATGCTGTTCCCGGGCTCGCGTGCGGAAGATATCGCCCTGCTGCCATCACACCCGGAGTGGCAGTCCATTTTCGATACTTACGGCGTTCTGCCGCGCCATATGTCTCAGCTGTACGAGCTGGCGCTGGAAGGCGTGGTGCTGTTTATCATCCTGAACCTGTTTATCCGCAAGCCACGTCCAATGGGGGCCGTGTCCGGTCTGTTCCTGATTGGCTATGGCGCATTCCGTATCATCGTCGAGTTCTTCCGTCAGCCGGATGCGCAGTTTACCGGCGAGTGGGTACAGTACATCAGCATGGGGCAAATCCTCTCCATTCCGATGATTGTCGCGGGTGCCATTATGATGATTTGGGCGTATCGTCGTCGTCCACAGCAACAACTTTCCTGAGGAACCATGAAACAGTATCTTGAATTGATGAAAAAAGTGCTCGACGAGGGCACGCCGAAAAACGACCGCACCGGTACCGGTACGCTCTCCATTTTTGGCCACCAGATGCGCTTCAATCTGCAGGAAGGCTTCCCCCTGGTGACGACGAAGCGCTGCCACCTGCGCTCGATCATTCATGAACTGCTCTGGTTCCTGCAAGGCGATACCAACGTTGCATATCTGCACGAAAATAACGTCACCATCTGGGACGAATGGGCAGATGAGAACGGCAACCTGGGCCCGGTTTACGGCAAGCAATGGCGCGCATGGCCAACGCCTGATGGCCGCCATATTGACCAGATCACCACCGTGATGAATCAGCTGAAGAACGACCCGGACTCGCGCCGCATCATCGTTTCCGCCTGGAACGTGGGCGAGCTGGATAAAATGGCGCTGGCACCGTGCCACGCGTTCTTCCAGTTCTATGTCGCAGACGGCAAGCTTTCCTGCCAGCTCTACCAGCGCTCCTGTGATGTGTTCCTCGGCCTGCCGTTTAACATCGCCAGCTATGCGCTACTCGTTCACATGATGGCCCAGCAGTGCGACCTGGAAGTGGGTGATTTTGTCTGGACCGGTGGGGACACCCATCTCTACAGTAACCATATGGAACAGACGCATCTTCAGCTGACGCGCGAACCGCGTGCGCTGCCGAAGCTGATTATCAAACGCAAACCGGCGTCAATCTTCGATTACCGCTTTGAAGATTTTGAGATTGAAGGTTACGACCCGCACCCAGGCATCAAAGCGCCCGTCGCTATCTGATGGGTTAAAGCGTGACACAACCGGTGCTTTAGAGCGCCGGTTTTTTTTCGCCCTTATCCCCTTTCCCGACGCGCTATCCAGAAAGCGTGCAACACGCTGCAACTCTCCTGATTCTGCGGATAACGCCTCGTAAAACGATCATTCGTTGCTCGTCATGTCAACGGCGCTTCGCCACACTCCCGGTATGAAAAAAGAGAACGGTTTTACGCTTATCGAAACGCTGGTCGCCATTTCGCTTGTGGTTGTCCTCAGCGCTTCAGGTCTGTACGGCTGGGACAGCTGGCAACGGCAGCAGCGGCTGTGGCAGACCGCCAGTCAGGTGCGAGATTACCTGCTGTTTCTGCGCAACCATGCCAACCGTCATAACCGCGACCACCAGATTACTCTTCAGCGGGTGGGCGAAAAAAGCTGTCTGATGAGTTCTGTCGTGCAGGCCTGCGAGAAAGGCAGCCCCTTTGTACTGATTCCGCTCTGGCCTGACGTGAAGGTGAGTGAGGTAACGTCCTCTTTAGGGTTCTATGGATTACGGAATACAGCGTGGGCAGGGCGGATACGCGTTCAAAGCCAGGCTGGAGAATGGCTGATCATTGTCTCAAATGGAGGGCGCATCAGGATGTGTAAGGTCTCAGAGGAAAGTCCATGTCGATGAGGCAGCGCGGTTTTTCACTGACTGAAGTGCTGATTGCCACGGCGGTAAGCAGCCTTTTGCTGATAAGCGCATCGCGTTTCTTACCCGGCCTGCAGCGGGCGGTACTACTGCAATCCGGGCAGCGAGAGCGGGAGGAAGAGGTCTGGCAGCACCTGTTTGCGATCGGCAAACAGCTTCAGCGTGCGGGATACTGCGCGGGAAACTGTCAGGGACAAGGGCTGTTAATCGGCAGGCAAGGGAGCTGTGTCATTGTGCGGTGGGATGCCAACAGTAACGGCAAATGGGATAGCACAGCATCAGAAAACGACAGCACCGGTTTTCGCCTGGAATCGGGGGCGCTGGAAACCCTGCGTGGGGCAACGTCGTGCGAAGGAAAGGGATGGGAAAAGCTCACGGACCCGGAAAGTCTGGCGATCACGCACTTTAAGGTGAGTAAAGCCGATCGCGCCGGTTTTGCGCCAGAGCTGAATATTGAACTGGCTGCTCTTCGTCAGGGTGAACAGGGGGAACCCTGGCAGGCGCTGTACACGGTTACGGGGTACAACCTGTGAGGCGTCAACGCGGAATCTCTTCGCTAGCTCTGGTACTGCTGTTGCTGGTGCTCGGTACTCTGATCCTTACCGGCCTTAACCAGCAGCTCGTGACCTTTAGTGCGCTCGTCGCGGGTGAGAGCCGGTCGCTCCAGCAACAGGCGTCTGTGCAGTCCGCGCTTGAGTGGGGACGCGTTCAGCGTTGGTCATCAGCGCCACAGGTTCAGTGCAAAAAGGTATTCTCCTTGCAGGTGTGTTTGCGTCCGCTGGGTGAGGCGCATGTGCTACTGATTGCCGGCGGCAATGACCTGCTGCTCTGGCGTGCAGGGGAAATTATCGACGGTAAAGTTCACTTTTCGCCGCATGGCTGGAGTGATTTTTGTCCCCTACAGGAGAGTGCGTTATGTCAGCTGCCGTGAACAGAGAAAGAGGGTTTAGCATGGTGGAGGTTCTGTTGGCGATGATGTTGCTGGTGATGATCGTGACGGCACTGGCGGGTTATCATCGGGCGCTGGCGGCGCGGTTTGTCGTGTTTAACCAGTATCGCCAGCTTTGGCACCATGCCTGGAATCAGACACAGCTCTCACCAAAGAGTCTCCCCGCAGGCTGGCAGGCCAGTCGGGGGCAGACAACGTTCGCCGGATGTGTCAGCATCACGGTTACACTAATTTCTCCTCTGGGGCGGCGCGGTGAGTTAACGCGTCTGCATTGCCCGGTTAGCCAGTAGTCGGGAGCGTCTATGTTAAGGGTCTACCACTCAAATCGTCTGGATGTGCTGGAAGCACTGATGGAATTTATCGTTGAGCGCGAGCGGCTTGACGATCCTTTTGAGCCTGAAATGGTGCTGGTGCAGAGCACCGGTATGGCGCAGTGGCTGCAAATGTCGCTTTCGCGTAAGTTTGGCATTGCCGCCAATATTGATTTCCCGCTGCCGGCGAGTTTTATCTGGGAGATGTTTGTCCGCGTATTGCCGGACATTCCGGAGCAAAGCGCCTTCAACAAGCAAGGCATGAGCTGGAAACTGATGGCGCTGCTGCCAGAAATGCTGCAGCACGATGAATTTGCCATGCTGCGCCACTACCTCAATGACGATACCGATAAACGCAAGCTGTTCCAGCTGGCGTCGCGCACCGCCGACCTTTATGACCAGTATCTGGTCTACCGTCCGGAGTGGCTGGCCCGCTGGGAAGCGGGTGAGCAGGTAGAGGGGTTGCCAGAGGCGCAGGTCTGGCAGGCTCCCTTGTGGAAAGCGCTGGTGGAACATACGGAGAAACTTGGCCAGCCTAAGTGGCACCGTGCCAACCTCTATCAGCGGTTTATCTCTGTTCTGCAAAACAGCAATGAACGACCGCCGCGACTGCCTTCCCGTGTGTTTATCTGCGGTATTTCGGCGTTGCCACCGGTTTACCTGCAAGCGCTGAATGCGCTGGGTAAACATATCGACATTCATATTCTCTTTACTAACCCCTGTCGCCAGTACTGGGGCGATATTCAGGATAGTCGCTGGCTTTCTCGACTGGTGAGCCGCCAGAGGCGACGCCTTTTTGAAGAGCGTACCGTCCCCCTGTTTAAGGACAGTGCCTCCGCCGCGCAGCTTTTCGATGAACACGGTATTCAGAACCTGCCCAATCCGCTTCTTGCCTCCTGGGGGAAGCTGGGGCGTGATTACATCCATATGCTCTCCGACATCACGTCATCAGGCGAAGGCGATGTGGATGCCTTCGTTGAAATCTCTCCGGACAGCCTGCTGCATCATATTCAGTCAGATATTCTGGATCTGGAAAACCGCGCCGTTATGGGCGTGACGGCGGACGAGTTTGAACGCAGCGACAGGAAACGAAAGCTGGATCCTGACGATCGCAGCATGACGATCCACGTTTGTCATAGCCCACAGCGTGAAGTCGAAGTGCTCCACGACCAATTGCTGGCGATGCTGCAGGCGGATCCTGAGCTGACGCCGCGCGATATCGTGGTGATGGTGGCGGATATCGACAGCTACAGTCCCTTCATTCAGGCCGTGTTTGGCAGTGCGACAGGCGAGCGGTACCTGCCTTACGCCATCTCGGACCGTCGCGCCCGTCAATCTCATCCGGCGTTACAGGCATTTATCACGTTGCTGTCGCTGCCGGATAGTCGGTTTATCTCCGAAGATGTCCTGGCCTTACTGGATGTGCCCGTGCTGGCTGCACGCTTCAACATCAATGAAGAGGGGTTACGTTACCTTCGCCAGTGGGTTAACGAGTCTGGCGTGCGCTGGGGGATTGACGATGATAACGTCCAGGAGTTTGAACTTCCCCCAACCGGGCAGCACACGTGGCGATTTGGCCTGACGCGTATGCTGTTGGGCTACGCCATGGAAAGCAGCCAGGGCGAGTGGAACGAGGTTCTGCCTTACGATGAGTCCAGCGGCTTGATTGCGGAACTGGTGGGACATTTGGCGTCACTACTGATGCAGCTTAACCGCTGGCGACACGCACTGATGCAGCCGCGCCCGCTTGAAGAGTGGCTCCCGGTTTGCCGGGCACTGCTCAATGATTTCTTCCTGCCAGACAGCGATACCGAAGCGGCGATGGCCCTCATTGAAACGCAGTGGCAGGCTATCGTCGACGAGGGGGTAAATTCCCACTATCACGAGGCGATTCCGTTGTCGCTACTGCGGGATGAGTTGACGCAGCGGCTTGATCAGGAGCGAATTAGTCAGCGTTTCCTGGCGGGTCCGATCAATATCTGTACCCTGATGCCAATGCGTTCTATCCCGTTTAAAGTGGTTTGCCTGCTTGGCATGAATGACGGCGTCTATCCGCGCGCGCTGGCGCCGCTGGGGTTCGATTTGATGAGCGCAGACCCAAAACGGGGCGACCGTAGCCGCCGTGATGATGACCGCTATCTCTTCCTGGAAGCACTCATTTCCGCCCAGAGTAAGCTCTATATCAGCTATATCGGCCGTTCCATTCAGGACAACAGCGAGCGTTTCCCTTCGGTTCTGGTGCAGGAGCTGGTGGATTATATCGGCCAGAGCCATTACCTGCCGGGGGATGAAGAGCGCAACTGTGATGAGAGCGAGCAGCGGGTGAAAGCGCATATCACCTGTCACCACAGCCGCATGCCGTTTGATCCGGTGAATTACGTTGCCAGCGAGCGCCAGAGCTATGCCCAGGAGTGGCTGCCGGCGGCCAAAAAAGAGGGGAGCGCGCATACCGATTTCATTCAGGAACTTGACCCGCTACCGATTGATACCCTGACCGTCGAACAGCTTCAGCGGTTTTGGGCGCATCCGGTGCGCGCTTTCTTCCAGCAACGATTACAGGTCAACTTCCGCTCTGAAGAGAGCGAAATTCCTGATGCAGAACCCTTTACCCTGGAAGGGCTGGAGCGCTATCAGTTAAACCTGCAACTGCTGAATGCGCTGGTTGAAGAGGAAGATGCGGACAAACTTTACCGCCGCTACCGTGCGGCAGGGCAACTGCCTTATGGTGCGTTCGGGGAGATCGTCTGGGAGGCGCAGTGTCAGGAGATGACTGCTCTGGCAGAGCGCGTCAGAGCGTGTCGACAGCCCGGGAAGAGTATTGAAATCGATCTCAACTGTAATGGTGTGCAGCTTACGGGCTGGTTAACCCAGGTTCAGCCAGATGGTCTGCTGCGCTGGCGGCCCTCAATGCTGAGCGTTTCGCAAGGATTGCAACTCTGGCTGGAACATCTTGTCTACAGTGCGGATGGCCATAAAGGCGAAAGCCGCATCTTTGTGCGCAAAGAGGGCGAATGGCGCTTCCCGCCGATGGAGGCGGAGCAGGCCTTACAATACCTGTCTTTGTACATTGAGGGCTACCGTCAGGGAATGAACAAACCGCTCCTGCTCCTGCCTGAAAGTGGCGGGGCCTGGATAAAAGCCTGTTATGACGCGCAGAATGATGCGATGTTAACGGATGAGGCGTCACTGCAGAAGGCGCGCAGTAAATTTATGCAGGCCTACGAAGGAAACATGATGGTGCGTGGCGAAGGGGAAGATGTCTGGTATCAGCGCTTATGGCGCGCGCTTGAACCCGAGTACTTTGAGGCGATCAAGGAAGAGGCGCAACGCTACTTGTTACCGTTGTTCAGATTTAATCAGTCCTGAGTGCTGTATAAAAATTGCGCAGCCAGGGGTGTTCATTTATGATGCACTTCTTATCACGGACTGATGTACCCAAAGAAAGAGATGTTGGCGTGTCCAGCACGCAGTTTGTTAATGATGTAGCCGTGATAAAGAGGTCGTAATGCCTGGCAGCACCTTGTTTAAAGCGTTGGTTTTGTTTGTCGCCCTTTGGGCACCTGTCACTCAGGCAGACTCCGGTTGGCAACCCGTTCAGGAAACTATCCGTAAGAGTGAAAAAGATACCCGGCAGTATCAGGCCATCCGCCTTGATAACGGCATGACCGTGCTGCTGGTTTCCGACCCGCAGGCGGTAAAATCCCTCTCGGCACTGGTGGTGCCGGTTGGGTCGCTGGAAGATCCTGAATCCCACCCCGGGCTTGCACACTATCTGGAACATATGACGCTGATGGGGTCAAAAAAATACCCGCAGCCAGATAGCCTGTCCGAATTTCTGAAAATGCATGGCGGCAGCCATAATGCCAGTACCGCCCCGTACCGCACGGCCTTCTATCTCGAAGTCGAGAATGATGCGCTGGAAGGCGCGGTCGATCGCCTTGCTGATGCCATCGCCGCCCCGTTGCTGGATAAAAAATACGCCGATCGTGAACGTAATGCGGTGAATGCCGAACTGACCCTGGCCCGCACGCGAGACGGTATGCGCATGGCCCAGGTGAGCGCCGAAACCATCAACCCTGCGCATCCGGGGTCTCGTTTCTCCGGCGGTAACCTGGAGACATTGAGCGACAAACCGAACAGCCCGGTTCTGGATGCGCTGCACGCGTTTCGCGATAAATACTACTCCGCCAATCTGATGAAAGCGGTTATCTACAGCAATAAACCGTTGCCAGAGCTGGCGGGCATGGCGGCCAAAACCTTTGGTCGGGTGCCCAATAAAAATATCGACCGGCCGCAAATAGATGTTCCGGTGGTCACGGACGCGCAAAAAGGCATCGTGATCCACTACGTGCCTGCGCTGCCGCGCAAAGTGTTACGCGTTGAATTTCGCATTGATAACAACACGGCACAGTTTCGCAGTAAAACCGACGAGCTGGTGACCTATCTCATCGGTAACCGTAGCCCGGATACGCTGTCTGACTGGCTGCAAAAACAAGGGCTGGCAGAAGGTATCCGCGCCGACTCCGATCCGGTGGTAAACGGGAACAGCGGCGTGCTGGCGATATCCGCAACCCTGACCGACAAAGGTCAGGCACACCGCGATGAGGTGGTGGCCGCAATCTTCAGCTACCTCTCTCTGCTGCGTGAAAAAGGCGTCGACAAGCGCTACTTTGATGAACTGGCGCACGTGCTGGATCTTGATTTCCGTTACCCATCGATAACCCGCGACATGGATTATGTGGAGTGGCTGGCCGATACCATGATCCGCGTGCCGGTGGAACACACCCTCGACGCGGTGAACATTGCCGACCAGTACAACCCTGAGGCGGTCAAAGCCCGTCTGGCGATGATGACCCCGGAGAATGCCCGCATCTGGTACATCAGCCCGGATGAGCCGCATAACAAAACGGCTTACTTTGTCGATGCCCCTTATCAGGTGGATAAAATCAGCGCCCAGACCTTTGCCGACTGGCAAAAGAAGGCGGGAGAGATCGCGTTAAAACTGCCGGAACTGAACCCCTATATCCCGGATGATTTCTCGTTGATCAAAACCGAGAAGGACTATCCGCATCCGGCACTTATCATTGATGAGCCGACGCTGCGCGTGGTGTATAGCCCAAGCCGCTATTTCGCAAGCGAGCCAAAGGCCGACGTCAGCGTGGTGTTGCGTAACCCGAAAGCGATGAACAGCGCCAAAAATCAGGTGATGTTCGCGCTCAATGACTACCTTGCCGGTATTGCGCTTGACCAGTTGAGCAACCAGGCGGCCGTGGGCGGCATCAGCTTCTCCACCAACGCCAACAATGGTTTGATGCTCAATGCAAATGGCTATACCCAGCGTCTACCTCAGCTGTTCCAGGCGCTGCTGGAGGGCTATTTCAGCTATACGCCGACGGAAGAACAGTTTGAGCAGGCCAAATCGTGGTATGCGCAGATGATGGATTCTGCGGAGAAGGGCAAAGCTTACGATCTGGCGCTTATGCCAGCGCAAATGTTATCGCAGGTTCCTTATTTCCAGCGGGAGGATCGCCGCGCGCTGTTGCCTTCGATCACCTTAAAAGACGTGCTGGCTTACCGTGACGCGCTGAAAACCAACACGCGCCCGGAGTTCCTGATTGTCGGCAATATGAGCGAAGATCAGGCCAAAACCCTGGCGCAGAATGTTCGCACTCAGCTCGGCTCTAAAGGCGATGAGTGGTGCCGCAACCAGGACGTGCTGGTTGAGAAAAAGCAGAATGTAATCTTTGAAAAGGCGGGGAACAGCACGGATTCCGCACTGGCCGCAGTATTTGTGCCAACGGGTTATGATGAATTCGCCAGTTCAGCGCAGAGTGCCGTGCTGGGCCAAATTATTCAGCCGTGGTTCTATAACCAGTTACGCACGGAAGAGCAGCTCGGCTACGCGGTGTTTGCCTTCTCCATGAACGTGGGCCGCCAGTGGGGGCTGGGTTTCCTGCTGCAGAGCAGCGATAAGCAGCCGGCATATCTCTGGCAGCGTTACCAGGCTTTCTTCCCGCAGGTGGAAGCAAAACTGCGCGCCATGAAGCCGGAAGAGTTCGCCCAGATCCAGCAGGCCGTCATTGCGCAGGTCATGCAGCCGCCGCAGACGTTGGGTGAAGAAGCTTCGCAGCTGAGCAAAGATTTTGATCGCGGTAATCTGAAATTTGATTCGCGTGATAAAGTAGTGGCCGAGATAAAACAGCTGACGCCGCAAAAGGTTGCCGATTTCTTCCATCAGGCGGTGATTAAACCGCAGGGAATGACCATCCTGTCTCAGGTTTCCGGTAGCCAGAACGGGAAAACGGAGTACGTGAACCCGCAAGGCTGGAAAGTCTGGAAGAGCGTCAGCGCGCTGCAGCAATCTATGCCCTGGAGTAAGAAGAATGACCGACACCGCTGAGCCCCTTAATCCCTTACGTTTACCTCTTCAGGGTGAACGATTGATTGAAGCCTCAGCGGGAACGGGAAAAACCTTCACCATCGCCGCGCTCTATTTGCGTCTGCTGTTAGGGCTCGGCGGCAACGCCGCTTTTCCCCGCCCGCTGAGCGTGGAAGAGCTGCTGGTGGTGACCTTCACCGAAGCCGCCACCGCCGAGCTGCGTGGCCGTATTCGCGCCAATATCCACGAGCTGCGCATTGCCTGCCTGCGTCAGAGCACGGATAACCCCCTTTATGCCAGTCTTCTGGAAGAGATTGCCGACAGGCAACAGGCCGCAGAGTGGCTGCTACTGGCCGAACGGCAGATGGATGAAGCCTCCGTCTTTACCATTCACGGTTTTTGCCAGCGGATGCTGAGCCTGAATGCGTTTGAATCCGGCATGCTGTTTGAACAACAGCTCATTGAAGATGAAACCGTGCTTCGCTATCAGGCCTGCGCGGACTTCTGGCGTCGCCACTGCTACCCGCTACAGCGCGATATCGCCGAAGCGGTACATGCGTTGTGGAAGGGCCCTGAGGCGCTGCTGCGCGCGATCGATCGTTATCTTCAGGGGGAAGCGCCGGTGATCAAATCTCCGCCGCCGGCGGATGAAACCCTGGCATCACGCCATGAAAAAATCATCGCGCGAATTGTCGACATCAAGCAAAAATGGATTGAATCAGTCGGCGAGATTGACGCCATTATCGAAAACTCCGGGATCGACCGACGCAAATTCAACCGTGGCAACCAGGGGAAATGGATTGACAAGATCAACGCCTGGGCGCAGGAAGAGACGCGGGGCTACCAGCTCCCGGACGCGCTGGAGAAATTCTCCCGGCGTTTCCTCGTTGAGCGCACCAAACCCGACGGTATTGTGCCTGAACATCCCCTGTTTGTGGCGATTGAAACCCTGCTGTCTGAACCCTTGACGCTCAACGATCTGATGATCACCCGCGCCATGACGGAAATTCGCGAAGCCGTCGCCCGTGAGAAACGCCGCCGGGGGGAACTGGGATTTGACGATATGCTGAGCCGCCTCGATGCGGCCTTGTGCAGTGAGAATGGCGAAGCGCTTGCCGCCGCGATCCGCACCCGTTTCCCGGTGGCGATGATTGACGAATTTCAGGATACCGACCCTCAACAATACCGCATATTCCGCCGTATCTGGCGCCAGCAGCCCGGCACCGCGCTGTTGTTAATCGGCGATCCTAAACAGGCTATCTACGCCTTCCGCGGTGCGGACATTTTCACCTACATGAAGGCCCGCAGCGAAGTTGAGGCGCACTACACCCTGGATACCAACTGGCGTTCGTCTCCCGGGATGGTGGAAAGCGTGAATGCGCTGTTCAGCCGCATGGATACGGCGTTTATGTTCCGGGAGATCCCGTTCCAGCCGGTACAATTTGCCGAGAAAAATGCCTCGTTGCGCTTTGAGTTCAACGGCGAGACGCAGCCTGCCATGCGCTTCTGGCTGCTGGACGGTGAAGGATGTGGCGTCGCCGACTATCAAAACGCCATGGCCCAGCACTGTGCCGCGCAGATCCGTGACTGGCTCAGTGCGGGGGCTCGCGGCGAGGCGATGCTCTGGAAAGGCCAGGATGCACTCCCCGTAAAGGCATCGGATATCACGGTGCTGGTGCGGAGCCGTCAGGAGGCCGCGCTTATTCGGGATGCCCTGACCCTGCTGAGTATTCCGTCCGTCTACCTCTCAAACCGTGACAGCGTCTTTGAAACGCTGGAAGCGCAGGAGATGCTATGGCTGCTGCAGGCCGTGCTGGCCCCGGAGCGGGAAAGCACGCTGCGCAGCGCATTAGCCAGTGCGATGCTCGGGCTGAATGCCCGTGATATCGATGCGCTCAACAATGACGAGTCCGCATGGGATGCGGTGGTGGAAGAGTTTGTTCGCTACCGGGAGAAATGGCAAAAGCGCGGCGTGATGGCCATGGTGCGTGAGCTGATGGCACAGCGTCACATTGCGGAGAATATACTGGCAACCGCGGGCGGCGAGCGCCGGTTGACCGATATTTTACATATCAGCGAACTCCTGCAGGAGGCGGGCACGCAGCTGGAGAGCGAGCATGCTCTGGTGCGCTGGCTGGCACAGCAGATTGCCGACCCGAACAGCAATTCGTCCAGCCAGCAGATGCGCCTTGAGAGTGATAAACACCTGGTGCAGATCGTCACCATTCACAAATCGAAAGGGCTTGAGTATCCGCTGGTCTGGCTGCCGTTTATCGCCAATTACCGTGTGCAGGATCAGGCCTTTTATCACGATCGCGAGTCGTTCGAGGCGGTGCTCGATCTCAGCAACGCGGAGTCCAGCGTTGAGCTGGCAGAAGCCGAACGTCTTGCGGAAGATTTACGCCTGCTGTACGTGGCACTGACCCGTTCGGTCTGGCACTGCAGTCTGGGCGTTGCCCCTCTGTTCCGTCGTCGCGGTGAAAAGACCGGGGAGAGCGATTTTCACCTGAGCGCGCTGGGGCGCTTAATTCAGCATGGCGAGCCCAAAGACGCTGCGGGGTTACGGCAGTGTCTCGAATCACTTTGCGGGGAGCATGTTACCCTGCATATTCCGGCGCAACCGGATAATGACCGCTGGCAAATGCCGGAGCCGCGTGAGTCAGATCTGCATGCCCGCCAGGTGGTACGCCCGATTGCTGACGACTGGCGCGTCACCAGCTACTCCGGTTTACAGCAGCACGGACAGAGTGTTGCGCTGGATCTGATGCCAAAACTGGACGTGGATGCAGCGGGGACCGGAAGTGTACCCGTTGAGCCGGTGCTTACGCCGCACCAGTTCCCGCGTGGCGCCTCTCCAGGCACGTTTTTGCACAGCCTGTTTGAAGAGCTCGATTTCACACAGCCGGTTTCCGAAGAGTGGGTGCTGAAGATGTTACAGAGCGGCGGCTACGACGCACAATGGCAGCCGGTTCTGCGTGACTGGATCCACGCGGTTTTACACGCGCCGCTCACCACGCAGGGGGTCTCCCTCAGCCAGCTGACTGCCAGAGATAAGCAGGTCGAGATGGAGTTTTATCTCCCCATCGCCAGCCCGCTCAGGGCCGAGGCGCTTGATGGGTTGATCCGCGAGTACGATCCGCTTTCCGCCGGATGTCCGTCGCTGAACTTCCGCCAGGTGCAGGGGATGTTAAAAGGTTTTATCGACCTGGTTTTCCGCCATCAGGGGCGCTATTACCTGCTGGATTACAAATCGAACTGGCTGGGCGAAAACAGCGAAGCCTATACCCAACAGGCGATGGCGTCGGCCATGCAAATGCATCGCTACGATCTGCAGTACCAGCTTTATACCCTGGCGCTGCATCGTTATCTGCGCCATCGCATTGCCGATTATCGCTACGAAGACCATTTTGGCGGCGTGATTTACCTTTTCCTGCGTGGCGTGGATCCTAACGACCCGCGTTCCGGTGTCTTTAGCACGCGTCCGGCTGAGGAACTGATTGAAAAAATGGATAACCTGTTTGCTGCAGGCACGGAGGAGGTGGCATGACAATGCAGGCGCTACTGCTGGACGCGGTTGAACAACGATTACTGCGCCACCTTGATGTGCAGTTTGCCATGATGGTGGCGGGCGAAGAGCCAGCCGTGATGCTCGCCGCCGCCATTCTGAGCAAAGACGCGGGGGAAGGGCACGTCTGTCTGCCGCTGTCGCGTCTGGTGGTAGACGAGAAAATGCCCCCGGCTTTACAGGCCTGTTTCGCTCTGCTGGGTGACACCGTGGACTGGGAAGCGATATTACTCAGTTCGCCTGCCGTGAGCGGAACCGATACCGGTACGCCGATGATCCTCACCGGCGAGCGTTTGTATCTTAACCGACTGTGGCGCAACGAACTGACGGTGGCGCGCTTCTTTAGTGAGACGAACGCCCCGCTTCCCTGCGATGAAGCGCAGCTTCGGCAGGTGCTGGATACGCTGTTTACCTCTGAGAACGAAACAGACTGGCAGAAAGTGGCGGCCGCCGTAGCGTTAACGCGACGGATCTCGGTTATTTCTGGTGGCCCGGGCACCGGGAAAACGACCACCGTGGCAAAGCTGCTTGCTGCGCTGATTCAGCTCTCGGGTGAGCAAAAGTGCCGTATTCGCCTGGCGGCCCCTACCGGTAAAGCGGCGGCGCGTCTGACGGAGTCGTTAGGCGGGGCGCTGCAAAAATTACCCCTTACCGGCGAGCAGCTCGCGCTTTTCCCCAACGAAGCCAGCACGCTACACCGGCTGCTTGGCGCCCAGCCGGGTAGCCAGCGGCTGCGTTATCATGCCGGTAATCCCCTGCACCTTGATGTGCTGGTGGTGGACGAAGCGTCGATGATTGACCTGACGATGATGTCGCGTTTGATTGAGGCTCTGCCGCCTCACGCGCGCGTCATTTTTCTCGGCGATCGTGACCAGCTTGCCTCCGTGGAGGCCGGGGCTGTACTCGGCGATATCTGCACCTATGCCAGCCTGGGGTACACCGCGGAACGCGCGCAGGAGTTAGCGCGTCTTACGGGATGTTCGCTCGCCACTGAAAACCATTCCCTTGCGGGGGCTCTGCGCGACAGCTTGTGTCTGTTGCAAAAGAGCTACCGTTTCGGCAGCGACTCCGGCATTGGGCAGCTTGCGGCGGCCGTGAACCGCGGGGACCGTCACACCACCTGTGCGGTATTTGACGGCACCTTTACGGATATTGAGAAAAAATCGCTGCAAAACGGGGAGGAGTATCAGGCGATGCTTGATGATGCCCTGCTGGGGTATCAGCACTTCCTGACGGGCGTACAGCAGCAACGCACACCGGAGCAGGTGATTGCCGCGTTTGGCGAATATCAGTTGCTCTGTGCGCTGAGGGAAGGACCCTTTGGCGTCAGCGGCCTGAACGACAGGCTGGAACAGCTGCTGGCGCAAAAGCGTAAAATACACCGTACCCCGCATTCGCGCTGGTATGAAGGAAGACCGGTGATGATCTCCCGCAACGACAGCGCGCTGGGGTTGTTTAACGGGGATATTGGAATTGCGCTCGATCGCGGCCAGGGGCTGCGCGTCTGGTTTCAGATGCCGGACGGCAGCGTGAAGTCTTTCCAGCCGAGCCGTTTGCCTGAGCATGAAACCGCATGGGCGATGACGGTGCATAAATCCCAGGGCTCTGAGTTTAACCATGCGGCGCTGATCCTGCCCACGCAGCTTTCACCCGTCATCACCCGCGAGCTGATCTATACCGCCATTACGCGCGCGCGTCAGCGCCTGTCGCTGTACACCGATGAACGCGTGCTGGTGCAGGCTATCGCCACCCGCACGGAACGCCGAAGTGGGCTGAGCGCGATATTTGAGTCCCTCTGAACGAAAGCCCTCACCGGACGGTGAGGGCGTCGTCTCACCCCAGATCCGCCATCAGCACTTTGGAGCGCCGCTGATAGTTGTACATCTCTTTCTTCGTTTCCGGCAGCGAATCAATATCCACCGGCGTGAACCCACGCTCCTGGAACCAGTGAATGCTGCGCGTTGTCAGCACAAACAGCTTGCTCAGGCCCATCTGGCGCGCCTGCGCTGCCACGCGCTCAAGCAGCATTTCACCGCGTGACGAGCTGCGGTAGTCAGGATGCACCGCTACGCAGGCCATTTCGCCGATCTTCTCTTCCGGGAACGGATAGAGCGCAGCGCAGGCAATGGTCAGGTTATCACGCTGAATAATGGTGAATTTGTCGATCTCCATCTCCAGCTGCTCGCGCGAACGACGCACCAGAATCCCCTGCTGTTCGAGCGGGCGGATCAGCTCCAGAATGCCGCCGATGTCGTTAATGGTGGCGCGGCGGATCTGCTCCGCACTCTCCATCACAATCTGGGTGCCGATACCGTCGCGGGAGAACAGCTCCTGCAGCAGGGCACCGTCTTCCTGATAGCTGATCAGGTGGCTACGGCGCACGCCGCTGCGGCAGGCTTTCACGGCGCCACGCAGAAAACGCACGGTGCCGGAGTGGTAATCGCCTTCTGCTTCCAGCGCTTCCACGCGGGCCTGGGCTTCATTCGGGAAGAGCTCTGGCACGATAACCCCTTCGTCGTTCACCACCCCCTGGGAGGAGCAAAACCCAATCATTTTCTCCGCCTTCAGTTTGATCGCCAGCTGCGTGGCAATCTCTTCTGAAGTGAGGTTAAAGCTTTCACCGGTCACGGAAACCGCCACCGGGCCCATCAGTACGATGGCACCGCTGTCCAGCTGGCGGTGAATGGCTTCTTCATCAATACGACGAATGCGTCCGCTGTGGCAGTAATCGACGCCATCGTCCACGCCGAGCGGCTGGGCAATGATAAAGTTGCCACTCACGACGTTGATATGCGCGCCCTGCAGCGGCGTGTTGTTCAGGCTCATCGACAGGCGAGCCGTAATATCCAGCTGCAGCAGGCCAGCGGCCTGTTTCACCAGTTCAAGGGTTTTCGCATCCGTTACGCGGGTGTGTTTGTGATAAATCGGCTCGTGGTGATGAGCGGCCAGGTTGGCATCGATCTGCGGACGTGCGCCATAGACCACCACCAGGCGGATCCCGAGGCTGTGCAGCAGGCCAATGTCATTGACGATGCTGGAAAAATTTTCATGCTCAATGGCTTCGCCGCCAAGCATGATGACAAACGTTTTTCCCCGATGGGCGTTGATATAGGGAACAGAATGGCGGAATCCCTGGACCAGTTCGGTTCTACGCTCCTTCACCATGGTACAACCCTTAATGAATGTTTATTCGTAATTTCTGTATTTTTATTCGATTGTGGCCGCGTGTGCAAGCGTAAATTTTCCGCGCCCCACAGAAATCGATAAGTAATCCGTGCGTTAGCACAGGATTGTTTACCCTTTTATAGATGACAGTTTATGCGTCATTCGTTAAAGTTTTCGGTCAATCTGGACATTTTGTATATCAGTCAGTGTTCTTGCTCGGGAGAAGCATGTCGGGATCCAATTCAGCAATAAGCCGCCGCCGTTTGTTAAAAGGGGCCGGGGCAATGTGGTTGCTTAGCGTCAGTCAGGTCGGTCTTGCCGCCACCAGTCAGGTCGTGGCGGTGCGCGTCTGGCCATCGTCGACCTATACGCGCGTGACGGTCGAATCCAACCGCGTACTGAAATATAAGCAATTTGCCCTCAGTAACCCTGAACGTGTGGTGGTGGATCTCGAAGGCGTAAACCTCAACTCCGTGTTGAAGGGGATGGCGGCACAGATCCGCGGCGACGATCCGTTTATTAAATCGGCGCGCGTGGGGCAGTTTGATCCGCAAACCGTGCGCATGGTGTTTGAGCTGAAGCAGAACGTGAAGCCGCAGCTGTTTGCCCTTGCGCCTGTGGCAACGTTCAAAGAGCGTCTGGTGATGGATCTCTACCCGGCGAATGCGACGGACATTCAGGATCCCCTGCTGGCGCTGCTGGAAGACTACAACCAGGGCAACCTTGAGAAACAGGTCCCTCCTGCGCAAAGCGGCCCGCAGCCGGGAAAAGCAGGGCGCGATCGCCCGATTGTGATCATGCTCGATCCTGGCCACGGCGGCGAAGACTCCGGCGCGGTGGGGAAATATCGCACGCGTGAAAAAGACGTGGTGCTGCAAATCGCCCGTCGTCTGAAGGCGTTGATTGATAAAGAAGGCAATATGCGCGCCTACATGACGCGCAATGAGGATGTGTTTATCCCGCTGAAGGTCAGGGTGGCGAAAGCGCAGAAGCAGCGCGCGGATTTGTTCGTGTCGATCCATGCGGACGCCTTTACCAGCCGTCAGCCAAGCGGCTCGTCGGTGTTTGCGCTGTCCACCAAAGGTGCGACCAGTACCGCGGCGCGATACCTTGCGGACACCCAGAACGCCTCGGACCTGATTGGTGGCGTGAGTAAAAGCGGCGACCGCTACGTCGACCACACCATGTTCGACATGGTGCAGTCGCTGACCATCAACGACAGCCTGAAGTTTGGTAAAGCGGTGCTGGGTAAGCTGGGTAACATCAACAAGCTGCATAAAAACAGCGTTGAGCAGGCCGGGTTTGCGGTACTGAAGGCGCCGGATATTCCGTCTATTCTGGTCGAAACGGCATTTATCAGTAACGTGGAAGAGGAGCGTAAGCTCAAAACGGCCAAATTCCAGCAAGAGGTCGCGGAGTCGATTCTGGCAGGGATCCGGGCGTATTTCTCTGACGGGGCGACGCTGGCACGACGCGGGTAAATCTTTCAAGCCGGGTGAACGCCCGGCAAATTCACAAATGACAAAAACAAAAAAACACCCTTAAGGGTGTTTATTGTTTTAGAAGTGTTGGTTGCGGGGGCCGGATTTGAACCGACGACCTTCGGGTTATGAGCCCGACGAGCTACCAGGCTGCTCCACCCCGCGTCACCGTACTGCTTATACTTCTTCACATTGTGTTGGTTGCGGGGGCCGGATTTGAACCGACGACCTTCGGGTTATGAGCCCGACGAGCTACCAGGCTGCTCCACCCCGCGTCACCGTACTGCTTTTACTTCTTCACATTGTATTGGTTGCGGGGGCCGGATTTGAACCGACGACCTTCGGGTTATGAGCCCGACGAGCTACCAGGCTGCTCCACCCCGCGTCCGTGGATGCGCACTATACTCGGATAGGTTTGTGATGCAACCCCTTTTTTACATAAATCATTAACTTTGTATGTAAATTGAACGGCATTGCGACATTTGGACTATTTTTTGCTCAGAATTTGCCAAAGGGCATGCGATCGCATTTCATTAGCCCTGGCGGTTTGTTATCTTCATCACGCGGAAATGGGCAACTTAAAGACGAGATATAATGAAAGGACGTTGGGCGAAGTATCTGATGACGGGCGCAATGGTAGCCATTCTTGCCGCCTGCTCTTCTAAACCGACCGATCGCGGTCAACAGTATAAAGACGGGAAGTTATCCCAGCCTTTCTCGTTAGTTAATCAACCTGATGCCGTTGGCGCACCGATTAACGCCGGCGATTTTTCTGAGCAGGTTTACCAGATCCGCAACGCGTCGCCGCGTCTGTATGGCGCCCAGAGCAGCGTGTATAACGCGGTCCAGGACTGGCTGCGTGCAGGCGGTGATACACGCAATATGCGCCAGTTTGGTATCGATGCCTGGCAGATGGAAGGGGCGGATAACTACGGCAACGTCCAGTTCACCGGGTATTACACGCCTGTGATTCAGGCGCGACACACGCGCCAGGGTGAGTTCCAGTATCCTATTTATCGTATGCCGCCAAAACGAGGACGTCTGCCGTCGCGCGCTGAGATTTACGCCGGTGCGCTGAGCGAAAACTACGTTCTGGCCTACAGCAACTCCCTGATGGACAACTTCATCATGGACGTTCAGGGCAGCGGCTATATTGATTTTGGCGATGGTTCGCCGCTTAACTTCTTCAGCTATTCCGGCAAAAACGGCCACGCCTATCGCAGTATCGGTAAGGTGCTGATCGACCGCGGCGAAGTGAAGAAAGAAGACATGTCGATGCAGGCGATCCGCGAGTGGGGCGAAAAACACAGTGAAGCCGAAGTGCGTGAGCTGCTGGAGCAGAACCCGTCGTTTGTCTTCTTCAAACCGCAGAACTTTGCTCCGGTGAAAGGGGCGAGCGCCGTCCCGCTGATTGGCAGGGCGTCGGTGGCATCGGATCGTTCCATTATTCCTGCGGGCACCACGCTGCTGGCGGAAGTCCCGCTGCTGGACAACAACGGCAAATTCAACGGGCAGTATGAGCTGCGTCTGATGGTCGCGCTGGATGTCGGCGGGGCGATTAAAGGCCAGCACTTCGATATCTATCAGGGCATTGGCCCGGATGCCGGCCACCGTGCAGGCTGGTATAACCATTACGGGCGCGTATGGGTGCTGAAGGCCGCACCTGGCGCCGGAAGCGTATTCAGCGGCTGATTGTGGTATTCTGAGCGGAATACGGATTACTGTTCAGGGTGAGGAAAAACCTCACCCTTTTTACATCTGAGGTTTTATGTCTGTGGTAATCAGCGATGCCTGGCGCCAGCGTTTTGGCGGTACGGCACGTCTCTATGGTGAAAAAGCCCTGCAGCTGTTTGCGGATGCGCACGTCTGCGTCGTGGGCATTGGTGGTGTGGGCTCGTGGGCGGCAGAAGCGCTGGCGAGAACCGGTATTGGCGCAATCACGCTGATTGATATGGATGACGTATGCGTTACCAACACCAACCGTCAAATCCATGCCCTGCGTGATAACGTCGGTCTGGCAAAATCGGAGGTCATGGCAGAACGTATCCGCCTGATTAACCCGGAATGTCGGGTAACGGTGATTGATGATTTTGTGACGGCAGATAACGTCGCTGAATACATGAGCAAAGGCTACAGCTATGTGATTGACGCCATCGACAGCGTGCGTCCAAAAGCGGCGCTGATCGCCTACTGTCGTCGTTACAAGGTTCCCCTGGTGACGACCGGCGGCGCGGGCGGGCAAATCGATCCGACGCAGATTCAGGTGGCCGACCTGGCGAAAACCATTCAGGATCCGCTGGCCGCCAAATTGCGTGAACGGCTGAAGAGCGACTTCAACGTGGTGAAGAACAGCAAGGGCAAGCTGGGCGTTGACTGCGTATTTTCGACTGAAGCGCTGGTCTACCCGCAGGCGGACGGCTCAGTCTGCGCGATGAAAAGCACGGCGGAAGGGCCAAAACGGATGGATTGCGCCTCAGGTTTTGGCGCGGCCACCATGGTGACCGCCTCCTTTGGCTTTGTGGCGGTGTCTCACGCCCTGAAGAAGATGATGGCGAAGGCGGAACGTCAGGCCTGAACCTGACGCGCGGCATCCTGCACGGCTTCGCTCAGCGCGATAAGACCCTGACCGCGCGAGGCGCTAAGCTGTGCTCGCAGCCCCAGCTCATCAAAGAGCGCCAGCGGAGAGTGCGTCAGCAGCTCCGCCGCGCTTTTTCCCTCGATGGCGGTTAACAGTACCGCCAGCAGCCCGCGTACGATACGTCCTTCGCTGTCGCCAAAGAAATGCAGCTTCCCGTCGGAGACGCTCACGCCCAGCCAGACGCGATTCTCACAGCCTGCGATCTCTTTTGCCTGTGCTTTCAGTTCGTCAGAGAGGGTCGGTAATTGCTTACCGAGCAGGATCAGCTGGCGATATTTATCCTCCCACTGTAAAAGCGGGGCGAAGGTCTGCTTTAACGTCTCTTCTGTGATGACGGTACCAAACGGATGTCCGGCTAAATCTGCGCGAGTCATTAATCCACCAGTATTTCAAGGGCGCGGTCGACGGCGGCAACCAGCGCGTCGACGTCGCTTTGCGTATTATAGGGCGCAAACGAGGCGCGCAGCGTACCGCTTACGCCAAGCGCCGCCAGAAGCGGCTGGGCGCAGTGCTGCCCGGCACGCAGGGCAATGCCATATCCGGCCAGCAGCGTCACCATGTCGCTATGGTGTACGCCCGCGAAATCAAAGGCGAGCAGGCTCGAGTCCTGCACGCGGAACGAGCGGAAACCCGGGCGCTTTTTGAGTTCTTCCTCTGCCAGCGTCGCCAGTCCCCGGCTCCAGCTTTCAGCCTGAACAATGTCGGTTTCAGCGAGCCACTCGAGTGCGGCGCTCAGGCCAATGACGCCCGCGACGTTTGGTGTACCCGCTTCCAGGCGGTAAGGGACCTCCTGCGTGTTAAAGCCCTCGAAGGTCACTTCCGTAATCATCTTGCCGCCACCGAGCCACGGCGTCATTTTTGCCAACAGCTCTGGCTTACCGTACAACACCCCAATACCGGTTGGCCCGTAAAGCTTATGTCCTGAGAAGGCATAGAAGTCGATATCCAGCGCCTGCACGTCGGCGGGGAAATGCACCACGCCCTGCGCGCCGTCGACCATCACGACCATGCCGCTGGCATGCGCGATGCGAATTGCCTGCGCCAGGTCAGGGCAACCGCCGGTGACGTTTGACATCTGTCCAAGCGCCAGAATGCGGCTGCGGGGAGTGATAAACTCAGCCAGACGTGCCACGTCGGGCAGAAGATCTGAACCCAGCGGGAGTTTTACCACGCGTGCACCCGTTTGACCGGCGACCATCAGCCACGGTACCAGATTGGCGTGATGCTCCGCCTCACTGACGATAATCTCATCGCCCGGCTGAAGCAGCGGGCGCGCGTAGCATTGGGCCACCATGTTGATGGCTTCGGTCGTGCCGCGCGTCCAGACGATGTTTTTCCCGCTTTCGGCATTAATCAGGTGTGCGACCTGATCGCGCGCGGCTTCATAGCGCGCGGTTAACCGCTGCGCTTCGGCAAACTGGCTGCGATGCACATTGCCGGCACTCAGGCTGTAGAACTGCTGCGTCGCCTCAATCACCGCCTGTGGCTTAAGGGCGGTGGCGGCGCTATCGAGATAAATACCAGCATCGGCCAGCGCCGGGAACTGGGCGCGGAACTGCGCAGGGCTGAAAGCGTTCATGGGATTCCTCATTTCAATACTGCGATCGTCGCGCAATTTCCGCGGCAGGGCAAGGAGGTTGATATCTATCAGAATTGTCTGCTTATCCGGATGGCCCTCAAAAAGCAGGTTATGCTAAATAGTGTTAGGCGGATGTTTTAGCCTGTTATAAATCGAGGTTTGAATAGCATTAATTGCTAAAGGAGAATAATCATGAATAAGACAGCTGCAATCATCTCTGCCTGTGCGTTTACTTTTGCCCTGAGCGCCTGTTCCGGTAATAACTACGTGATGCACACCAATGATGGTCGTTCCATTGTTTCGGAAGGGAAACCGACAACCGATAACGATACCGGGATGATTTCATACAAAGATGCTAACGGGAACAAGCAGCAGATCAACCGCACGGACGTGAAAGAGATGAAAGAGATCGAGCATTAACCGATCGCAGGCGAAAAAAAAGCACCGCAAGTTGGCGGTGCTACATTAATCACTATGGACAGACAGGGTAAATGTACAGGAAGTGAAAAATTGGTAGCGTTGCTACCGTGGTCTGAATCGCAGACCAATTGCAAACACAACAACACAACATCACAACCGTAAGCCAAAAGCCCTTCAGAACACGCATTCCGAAAAAAGCTCTTCGTTCCGGCTCAGGAAGTGCCGCCACTATAGGTATTTGCTGGTAGTTCCTCAACGGACAAATTATAATGGCTCAGATAAAAAAAACTAATAGGTTAAACGTTGTTTCCTGTTTGTTAAAATCCGTTAACATCTAAGCCAGATAACCATGTCAAAGCGATTGCCACCCCTCAATGCATTACGTGTTTTTGATGCAGCAGCACGTCACCTGAGCTTCACCCGCGCAGCAGATGAGCTTTTTGTGACACAGGCCGCAGTAAGTCACCAAATCAAGTCTCTGGAGGATTTTCTGGGCCTTAAGCTGTTTCGTCGACGCAACCGTTCGCTGCTGTTGACCGAAGAGGGGCAGAGCTATTTTCAGGATATTAAAGAGATTTTTTCCCAGCTTACGGAAGCCACGCGTAAGCTTCAGGCGCGTAGTGCAAAAGGTGCCCTGACTGTCAGTTTATTGCCCAGTTTTGCCATTCAATGGCTGGTGCCCAGACTCTCAAGCTTTAACTCAGCTTATCCGGGGATCGACGTTCGAATCCAGGCGGTGGATCGTCAGGAAGACAAACTGGCCGATGATGTAGACGTTGCCATTTTTTATGGGCGCGGTAACTGGCCGGGCTTGCGTGTCGAGAAATTATACGCAGAATATCTCCTGCCGGTCTGTTCTCCCTTGCTGTTAACGGGCGACAAGGCGCTGAAGTCACCCGCTGACCTGGCTCAGCATACGCTTTTGCACGATGCTTCTCGCCGGGACTGGCAAACTTATACCCGTCAATTAGGTCTTACTCATATAAACGTGCAGCAGGGACCCATTTTTAGCCACAGCGCAATGGTGTTACAGGCTGCCATTCACGGGCAGGGCGTGGCGTTAGCGAACAACGTCATGGCGCAGTCCGAAATTGAGGCAGGCCGCCTGGTTTGTCCTTTTAATGATGTACTGGTCAGCAAGAATGCGTTTTATCTGGTTTGTCATGACAGTCAGGCAGAACTGGGTAAAATAGCCGCCTTCCGGCAGTGGATACTGGCGAAAGCGGCAAGTGAGCAAGAAAAATTCCGCTTCAGGTATGAACAATAACGTTTGTGTGCCGGGCACGCATCAATTCAGGACTTAAACATGACCAGCCGATTCATGCTGATTTTTGCCGCGGTGAGTGGCTTTATTTTTGTTGCACTGGGCGCTTTTGGCGCACATGTATTAAGCAAGTCGTTGGGCGCAGTGGAGATGGGCTGGATCCAGACCGGCCTTGAATATCAGGCGTTCCATACGCTGGCGATTTTTGGGCTGGCAGTGGCGATGCAGCGCCGTATCAGCATCTGGTTTTACTGGAGCAGCGTCTTCCTGGCGCTGGGTACGGTGCTTTTCAGCGGCAGCCTTTACTGTCTGGCACTTTCGCATTTACGCCTGTGGGCGTTTGTTACACCTGTCGGCGGCGTCAGCTTCCTGGCGGGTTGGGTATTAATGTTTATCGGAGCTATCCGTCTGAAACGCAAGGGCGTTGTTCATGAATAAGGTTGTTTTATATTGTCGCCCGGGGTTTGAGAAAGAGTGCGCCGCGGAAATTACCGATAAAGCGGCGAAGCGCGACGTCTTCGGCTTTGCCCGCGTGAAAGAGAACGCGGGGTATGTGGTATTCGAATGCTATCAGCCTGAAGATGCCGATAAGCTGGCGCGCGAGCTGCCGTTCAGCTCATTGATCTTCGCCCGCCAGATGTTTGTTGCGGGTGAGTTGCTCAAAGATCTTCCGCCGGAAGACCGCATCACGCCGATTGTCGGCATGCTGCAGGGCGTGGTGGAGAAGGGGGGCGAGCTGCGCGTTGAAGTCGCGGATACCAACGAAAGCAAAGAGCTGATGAAGTTCTGCCGCAAATTTACCGTGCCGCTGCGCGCGGCACTGCGCGATGCGGGTGTGCTGACGAACTACGAAACGCCGAAGCGCCCAGTGGTGCATATCTTCTTTATTGCGCCGGGCTGCTGCTATACAGGTTACTCCTACACCAACAATAACTCCCCGTTCTTTATGGGCATCCCGCGCCTTAAGTTCCCTGCCGATGCGCCAAGCCGATCCACCCTGAAACTGGAAGAGGCATTCCATGTCTTTATTCCGGCGGATGAGTGGGATGAGCGTCTGGCAAACGGTATGTACGCCGTCGATCTTGGCGCATGCCCGGGTGGCTGGACCTATCAACTGGTGAAACGCAATATGTGGGTCTCTTCTGTCGATAACGGCCCGATGGCGCAAAGCCTGATGGATACCGGACAAGTTACCTGGCTGCGTGAAGATGGCTTCCGCTATCGCCCGACCCGTAACAACATCTCCTGGATGGTGTGCGACATGGTTGAGAAACCGGCAAAAGTGGCCGCGCTGATGGCCTCCTGGCTGGTGAACGGCTGGTGTCGCGAGACGATTTTCAACCTCAAGTTGCCGATGAAAAAGCGCTACGAAGAGGTATCGCAAAACCTGGCCTATATCCAGGAACAGCTGGATGAACACGGCATTAACGTGGAAATCCAGGCGCGTCAGCTGTATCACGACCGTGAAGAGGTGACGGTGCATATTCGTCGCTGGTGGGCGGCTGTAGGCGGGCGTCGCGACGAGCGGTAGTTCCCCCTCACCCCGGCCCTCTCCCCAAAGGGGCGAGGGAGAAAAGACAGCACCGAGCGATCCCCTCTCCCCAAAGGGACGAGGGAGAAAAGACAGCACCGAGCGATCCCCTCTCCCCAAAGGGGCGAGGGAGAAAAGACAGTACCGAGCGATCCCCTCTCCCCAAAGGGGCGAGGGAGAAAAGACAGCACCGAGCGATCCCCTCTCCCCTATGGGGAGAGGGTTAGGGTGAGGGGGCGTTAACGCTCTAACCTCAACTGCTGCAAATTCCCGTCCAGCTGCAAATCCGTCTGTAGCGTTGCCACCTCCCGGCAGATAAACGCCATCTCTTTGTGCGCTTCCAGCTTCTTGCGCCATTTTTCTGGCACCTCGTCCAGACGGGCGTAAATACCTTCCAGACTCTGAAAATTCGTCAGCAGCTGGGCGGCACTCTTCGGCCCTATGCCCGCCACACCCGGAACCTTCGAGCTACTTATCCCTGCCAGACCCCAGTAGTCAGGCAACTGTTCTGGCGAGACGCCAAATTCACCGGCAATAAACGGGGCGTCGAGCCAGCGTTTCTGGAAGTAATCGCGGATGCGGATAGTGGGAGAGAGCAGCTGGCAGTAGCCTTTGTCGGTTGAGACGATCGTCGCCTGATGCCCGGCGCTGGCAACCTTCACCGCCAGCGTGGCCGCCAGATCGTCAGCTTCATTGCCCTGAGCCCCCCAGCAGGGCACGCCACGCTGCTCGAATGCCGAGCGGATCATCGGCATTTCTGCATGCAAATCGTCCGGCATCGGGGCGCGTCCGGCTTTATAGTCCGGTAAACGCTGGTGTCGCCAGCCGCTGTTGCGTGCTTCGTCATCAAACACTGCCACGACATGCGTCGGTTCGCTGTGGCGAATGAGTTGCTCCAGCGCATGCAGACAGGTGTCCTTACAGGGCGTGCCTTGCACCGCGTGGATCCGGCGAATCAGGTTGAGCGCGTCGACGATGAGCAAATGAACAGCCACAGATAATCTCCCTTCTATCTAATGCAAGAAGGGTAACACTGTCAGCAGCATGAAACTATGAATGGTGGGGAAAACAGGAAGAAGCCTCGCAAAACGAGGCTTCCTGGGAGGCTTAATCGCAGGTAACGATCTTCATCGCCAGGCCCCCGCGCGAGGTTTCGCGGTATTTGGCGTTCATATCTTTACCGGTTTCATACATGGTTTCGATAACCTTATCGAGACAGACACGCGGCTCGCTGGTGCGGCGCAGCGCCATACGCGCCGCGTTAACCGCCTTCACCGAGGCGATCGCGTTACGCTCGATGCACGGAACCTGTACCTGTCCGGCTACCGGGTCACAGGTCAGCCCCAGGTTGTGTTCCATACCGATTTCGGCCGCAATGCACACCTGCGCCGGGCTTGCGCCCAGCAGCTCTGCCAGACCTGCAGCAGCCATGGAGCACGCCACGCCAACTTCACCCTGGCAGCCCACTTCCGCGCCGGAAATCGAGGCGTTCATCTTGTACAGGGAACCAATCGCACTGGCGACCAGCAGGTAGCGCGCCAGCGAGTTCGCGTTCACTTCACGGATAAACTTGTCGTAGTACGCCAGCACCGCCGGAACAATGCCGCAGGCACCGTTGGTCGGCGCAGTGACCACCCGGCCCCCGGCAGCGTTCTCTTCGTTTACCGCCAGAGCGAACATGTTGATCCAGTCCACGACGGCCATCGGGTCCGTGGTCGTTTTGTCGGTGCTCACCAGCATACGACGCAGCGCGGCGGCACGACGCGGTACGCGAAGCTTGCCCGGCAAGACGCCTTCGGTGGTGATCCCGCGCTCAATACCGCCGCGCATCACTTCCCAGACGTTTGCAAAGTGCTGTTCCAGCTCTTCTTTACTGTGCAGGGCCAGCTCGTTTTTCATCATCAGACCGGAGAGGGAAAGTCCCGTCTCCTGGCAGTGACGCTGGAGATCCGCCGCCGTTTTGTACGGATACGGCACTTCTACAGAGGAGGTGCTGGTTTGACCAAAGTGGTCTTCGTCGACGATAAAACCGCCGCCGATAGAATAGTAAGTCTGGCTGTATACCGCGTTATCGCCTGCCAGCGCGGTAATCCGCATACCGTTTTCGTGCAGCGACAGGTTGTCGGCATGGAAATTCATGCAGCGATCAACCGGGAATTCCACTTCGTGTTCGCCGTTTGCCAGCAGCAGGCGACCGTGGGTGTTAACGTCCTGGATGAAGCCAGGGATCGCATCAATATCAACGGTATCCGGCAGGTTTCCCGCCAGGCCCATGATAATGGCGATATCGGTATGGTGACCTTTCCCGGTCAGGGAAAGCGAGCCGTACACATCGACAACCACGCGGGTGACGTCGTGCAGAATGCCGCGTGCAATCAAGTCATCCGTGAACTGCTTACCGGCTTTCATCGGTCCGACGGTGTGAGAGCTGGAAGGACCAATACCGATTTTGAAGATATCGAATACGCTAATCATGATGCGTCCATTGCTTTCAGTCAGAGAGGAAGGAGTGCGCCGTCCAGGGACGGCGCGGGTGATAATCAGAACATGGTGTACAGGGAGTAGAAGATCGCAGAGATAGCGATAAGCCCCATGATAACCACAAAGACGTTGCTCACATGACCGCTGTATTTACGCATAGCAGGGACTTTCTGAATCGCGTACATCGGCATCAGGAACAGAATCATCGCGATAACCGGGCCGCCCAGGGTTTCAATCATGCCCAGGATACTTGGGTTCAGGGTGGCAACAGCCCAGGTGGTCACCAGCATGAACAGCGCAGTGATTTTGTTCAGCTTGCTGATTTCAATGCTCTTACCTTTACCGCGCAGAGATTTAATCACCATACCGTTGAAGCCTTCACGTGCGCCCAGGTAGTGGCCGAGGAAGGATTTGGTGATGGCGATCATCGCGATGATCGGAGCCATCCACGCAATCAGCGGTGCGTTAAAGTGGTTTGCCAGGTAAGACAGAATAGAGATGTTCTGCTCTTTCGCTGCCGCCAGATCCGCCGGGGAGAGGCTCAGTACGCAGCTGAATACGAAGAACATAACGGTCAGCACCATCATGATGTGAGCGCGTGCCAGAATGCTGGAGCACTTCTTCTCAGCACCATTACCGTACTCTTCACGTTTCGCCACAGCGAAAGAAGAGATGATTGGAGAGTGGTTGAAGGAGAAGACCATTACCGGGATTGCCAGCCACAGGGTCATCAGCAGACCGTTACCGGTTGCAGATGCGCTGCTCAGGGACAGGGTTTCCAGCGCGGCACCGTTCCACTGTGGGATCAGGTAGCAGGCCAGTAACATCAGCGCAGCCACAAACGGGAACACCAGCACGCTCATCGCTTTAACAATCATCTGCTCACCAAAGCGCACAATGGTCATCATGCCCACAATCAGGATCAGAGACAGAATCGCACGTGGTGGTGGCGTCATGTGCAGCTGGTGCGTCATGAAGCTTTCAACGGTGTTGGTGATCGCTACGCTGTAGACCAGCAGGATAGGGTAAATCGCGAAGAAGTAGAGCAGGGTAATCAGTTTACCTGCACCCACGCCGAAATGTTCTTCAACCACTTCAGTGATGTCTTCACCCGGATTTTTACCGGACAGCACGAAGCGGGTCAGTCCGCGGTGTGCGAAGAAGGTCATCGGGAAAGCAATGATTGCCATAATGATCAGCGGGATCAGACCGCCGACGCCTGCGTTGATAGGAAGGAACAGTACACCAGCGCCGATTGCTGTGCCGTAAAGGCCAAGCATCCACATGGTATCCGTTTTGCGCCAACCACTTCGGGATTCAATCGAAGCAACGGTGCTGGTTTGAGTGGTTTCCATCTGTATCTCCTGGAGGAAGCGAATTGTCAGGTTTTTAGTCAAATCCGATGAAAAAGTGCCTGACGGTAATATGAAATTCGTTCAGTGACGGTTTTTTAATAATTTTCACCCGTAACTATTGGCGGGCGGAAAGATACATTCTAGTTATGAATCTATCAGTGATCCTGATCCCAAATGCAATAATCCACTTATGATGTGGGCATCTTTAGACCATTTATCTGTTAAAAAAACATCAAAGAGAATTTACGGGCGCGAAGGCTACCACCAACGACATGTGGGCTGAAAGACCGACCCGTGATATAGGTGTCTTTAGCTGTAAAGAAACAGGTTTTTAGGATTTTCTGGCAGGTAATTTGGATTAAGGCTGATAATTTACGGTCGCAAAAACGAAGTAATCGTTTGCGTATGTGAAAACTTTGTAAATCACATAAGGGATATATATGAATTGCTTTGGTAATAAAAAAGCCGGGATACGCGACAGGGCGACCCGGCTTTGGTGAGACGCTGCTAAGCGTTATGTGCAGATTTCGTAGCAAGGAATGTAGGCAGAGCCCGGCAGCTTCATGCGGTGTTGCGCAACAAAGCCCTGCAGCATGTCGTCCATGCGGCGCATCATTTCCGGATCGCCGTGGATCTTGTACGGACCATGCTGCTCGATAGCGCGAATACCTACCTCTTTAACGTTACCCGCCACAATGCCGGAGAAGGCACGACGCAGGTCGGCCGCCAGCACTTCCACCGGCTGATCCGGATACAGTTTCAGGTTTGCCATATTCTCATGCGTTGGCTCGAACGGGATCTGCAGGTCCGGCGCAATGCGGATTGACCAGTTAAAGCTGTAGGCATCCCCGGTATCACGGCGGTTTTCTTTCACCAGCGGCATCGCTTTTTTCATCTGACGCGCCACTTCCGCGGCATCATCAATGATGATGCGATAGTGGCGGCGCGCGGTTTCGCCCAGCGTATGCACGATAAACTCGTCCAGCACGCGGAAGTAGTCGGCGCTCTCTTTTGGCCCGGTCAGGATCAGCGGTAGCACCTGATCTTTGTTAGCCGGGTTCATCAGGATCCCCAGCAGATAGAGCAGCTCTTCCGCCGTTCCTACGCCGCCCGGGAAGATGATAATGCCATGGGCGATACGGACAAACGCCTCAAGACGTTTCTCGATATCCGGCATGATAATCAGCTCGTTAACCAGTGGGTTAGGTGGTTCAGCGGCGATGATTGACGGCTCGGTCATGCCGATAAAGCGTCCCTCTTTGTAACGCTGCTGAGCATGCCCCACCGCGGCACCTTTCATTGGCGCCTCCATGGCGCCCGGGCCGCAACCGGTACAGATATTCAGCTCACGCAGGCCGAGTTGTGTTCCCACCCGACGGGCGTAGAGATATTCGGTTTCGTTAATGGAGTGGCCGCCCCAGCAGACGACCATATTGGGTGCTTCGCCAACGTGCAGGGCACGGGCGTTGCGCAAAATGGAGAACACCAGGTTGGTGATATGGACTGAGCTTTCCAGGTCGAGATGCTGGAAGCGGCCGGCGTTGTGGATCTGCCCGTTAACAAACAGGATGTCGCGCAGCACGGCAAACAGGTTAGCCTGAAGTGAACGAATGATACGTCCGTCGACGAAGGCCTCTTCCGGTGGATTGATGACTTCAAGCTTCACGCCACGCTCGCGTCGCAGCACGTTGATATCAAAGCTTTCGAAGCGGGACAGCAGTTCTTTACTGTTATCTGTCAGGCTTCCGGAGTTCAGTACGGCAAGTGAACAGTTACGAAACAGTTGATAAAGATCGCTGCTGGCCGTGCGTTTAAGCATGTCCACTTCCAGCTGCGACAACATATCCATTGAGCCAAGTGGGCTAATATGTGTAATCAAGTGAGCTCCTTACGGGACGATTATCGTCTTTCCCTGTTGATTACAATAGCCCTGGCGCGTGACGTTTCACAACCTAAAGCGCGGAACAAACCGCGCATATTGTGAAAATAGTTATCTTACTGACGTACCAGCCGGCCCGTCGCAGGCACAAAATCGGTATTGGTCCGCCACGGGTTAATGTCCAGACCGCCACGGCGGGTGTAGCGCGCATATACGCTCAGTTTTTCTGGCTGGCAGAAACGCTGGATGTCGCTGAAGATGCGCTCCACGCACTGCTCGTGGAATTCGTTGTGATGGCGGAACGACACCAGATAGCGCAGCAGCTTTTCCCGGTCGATTTTCGGGCCGCGGTACTGGATCTGCACTGAGCCCCAGTCAGGCTGGTGGGTAATCAGGCAGTTGGATTTCAGCAGATGGCTGACCAGCGTCTCGTCGACCACCTTTCCGCTTGCCGCGTTTTCGAGGTAGTCGGCGCTGAATTCATAGTTCTCCACCTCGATGTCCTGATCGTCGATGCAGGTCCCGTTGAAGTGGGCAATCGGCTGCCCTTCCAGCTCGTGCAGGCGATACAGTGAAACGCTTACCTTGCCCTGCGCACAGGCGCTTAAATCACGTTCCAGCGTATGCTGAACGTCGTCCCAGCTGTTGAATCTGGTCTGGTTTAAGCTGTTGAGATAGAGCTTGAAGCTTTTGGATTCCACCAGATTCTGGCTGGCGTAATCCAGCTCAACGTGGCCCACCGCCACCTGCGGTAGCCCACGGGCGTTGAGCCACGAGAGTTCGTACAGCGTCCAGATATCCCCGCCGACAAACGGCAGCGCGTCCGCATGCAGACCCAGCGGATCGCGATTCAGGCTGCGCGGTACGCCCTGCAGCAGGCTGGCATCATAGGTATCGCGGTAGTCGGTCGATTTACCCAGCGTTAAGCCGGTTAACGCCTGATGATTTTCGTAAGACATGTTTCATAGCCACTTTACAGGTACACTTATGCCCTGAGTTTATCCTGTCTGACAAGAAGAGAGAAATCGGTGGACATCGAAACTGCAAATGCCCTGACTACCTTCACAACCCGCTATTGCGATGCCTGGCATGAAAAGCACGGTACATGGCCGCAAAGTGCTGATTTATATGGTGTACCCTCACCCTGCATTATCTCTTCGCCCGACGATTACGTGATCTGGCAGCCGAAGCCCAATACCGGTGAGCAAAATGTAAATGCGGTTGAACGGGCAATGGACATTGTGGTAAAACCAGCGGTTCATGCGTTTTATGCCACGCAGTTTGCAGGGGATATGCCTGCGCGCTTTGCGGACATGACGCTGACGCTGTTGCAGACCTGGAGCGAAGACGATCTGCAGCGTGTTCAGGAAAACCTGATTGGTCATCTGGTCACGCAAAAACGCCTTAAGCTTTCTCCGACGCTCTTTATCGCCACACTCGACAGCGAACTGGATGTTATCTCCGTCTGTAACCTGTCCGGAGAAGTGATTAAAGAGACCATCGGCACCCGCAATCGCGAGACTCTCGCCCCCTCTCTTGCGGATTTCCTCACCCGACTTGAGCCGCTTCTGTAATCCATGATGCTACACCGCGTGTGAGAGATCTCTTACAAGGTTTGTGAGAGATCGCTGGATCATTCAGTATTGCCTTATTCAATTAAGATTAATATCACACTGTATTTCAACGAATTACTGGATCATCGCTACGGATTTGGCGGTTTCTTACGGCTTACCCCCCTGACAGGGTGGGTTGTAAGACGAAGCGGAATAGCGGATTCTATCTCCGTCGACAGGACGCCGACACAAGAGACGAACATCAGGATGATGACGTTTCTTACACAGGACACGTCAGGATGGCGCTGCAGGAAGGCTTCAGGATGAAGCAAGTGGATAACGCAGGAAGCGTAAGGGACACCTCCAGGAAGGAGAACGAGAACCGGTCAGGATGGTCGGTGGGTCAGGAAGGCCAGGACGTTTCAGGATGAAACAGACACGTCAGGAAGATGTGTGCAGGATGCATGGGTTTACGGATGACCAGGCCTTCGGGCTTCAGGAAAAGTTGTCACGGATGAGCAGGGAGCACGAATTGTAGCTGGAATGCTGCGAAACGAACCGGGAGCACTGTTTTTACAGTGCTCCCTTTTTTTATTTCTGCCTTCCGCAATGCTATGCTGCGCGCCGTTCACTTTTTCAGTTGAGGTTACTATGACGCATTACGATAGCGTTCGTGCTCAGTTGCACGCCATCGAAGCCCTTTTGCGCCAACATCAGCTGTGGCAGGAGACCGCGCCGCAGCCAGAAGCGTTCGCGAGCACCCAGCCCTTCTGCCTGGATACGCTGGCACCGTTCGAGTGGCTCCAGTGGGTTTTACTTCCGCGAATGCACGCGTTGCTTGAGGGCGGACACCCGTTGCCGCAGGCGTTTGCTGTTTCTCCCTATTATGAAATGGCGCTGGAGGCGACGCACCCTGCGCGCGACGTGATGCTGGTCGAACTGGAAAAACTGGATGCCCTGTTTGCCGGTGAAGATGCATGACGCTTGAGATCCTCTATCAGGATGAATGGCTGGTGGCAGTGAATAAACCGTCAGGCTGGCTGGTGCACCGAAGCTGGCTGGATCGGGACGAGAAAGTGGTGGTGATGCAAACCGTGCGCGACCAGATTGGTCAGCATGTGTTTACTGCCCATCGTCTCGACAGGCCGACCTCCGGCGTGCTGCTGATGGGGCTTTCCAGCGAAGCAGGGCGTCTGCTGGCGCAGCAGTTCGAACAGCACCAGATCCAGAAACGCTACCACGCCATCGTCCGTGGCTGGCTGACTGACTCCGCCACCCTGGACTATCCGCTGGTGGAGGAACTGGACAAAATCGCCGATAAATTTGCCCGCGAGGATAAGGGCCCGCAGCCTGCCGTGACGGATTATCGCGGTATGGCGACCACCGACATGCCGGTCGCCACCAGCAAATTTCCCTCCACGCGTTACAGCCTGGTGGAGCTTTTGCCAAAAACCGGGCGTAAACACCAGCTTCGCCGACACCTGAAGCATCTGCGTCATCCGATTATTGGTGACAGCAAACACGGTGATTTGCGCCAGAACCGCAGCGCGGCCGAACATTTTGGCTGCAACCGTTTGATGTTACACGCCAGCGAGCTCAGCCTGACGCACCCGTTTACCGGCGAACCGCTGACTATCCGCGCGGGGCTGGATGACGTCTGGATGCAGGCGCTGTCACAGTTTGGCTGGCTGGGACAACTCCCCGAAAATGAAAGGGTTGAGTTTGTATCAGGCAACGTTCAGGATGAACAATAAGCGTATTCAAAAAGGGAAAATATCATGGCTGAAGTAGGCATTTTTGTCGGCACAATGTACGGCAACTCGCTGCTGGTCGCGGAAGAGGCTGAGGCGATTCTGGCAGGCAAGGGCCATAAAGCCACGGTCTATGAAGACCCGGCGCTGGCGGACTGGGAAAAGTATAAAGATAAATACATTCTGGTGGTGACCTCCACCACCGGGCAGGGTGATCTGCCGGACAGCATCGTGCCGCTGTTCCAGGGCATTAAAGAGCAGCTTGGCTATCAGCCTGACGTTCACTACGGCATCATTGCCCTCGGCGACAGCTCGTACGCCAACTTCTGCGGCGGCGGCAAGCAGTTCGATGCGCTCCTCCAGGAGCAGAGCGCCCAGCGCGTTGGCGAGATGCTGATGATTGACGCGGGCGAACACCCAGAACCCGAGAGTGAATCAAACCCGTGGGTGGAAAACTGGGCCTCACTTCTCAAATAACACTCTGCCCGGCGGCGCTTCGCTTGCGCGGGCCTACGGTTTTTCCTGGCCGGGTCAGGCGTAGCCGCCACCCGGCATTACACCCCGCACCAAACGCCATTTCCGTGAACCACCTTCCACTCCTCTGGGCTTATGCCCTAAACAACCTCCCTCACACCCTTTAATACTGTGTTTTTGCACGGTGAGAGAACGTGTCACTCCTTCATATACTTTTCCGGTCACGATAAAACGGCTGCAGGCCGTACCAAAACGACAAAACATAAATCTCATTCTGATTACCCTACCGGTGCTGTACAGAATGAACCTGGCGAAAGCTATGTTTCAGGAGTGCAACAATGAGTACATTAAGCCACGCAGCGAGCCGCGCTGAAAAGCGCACCAATGCCCGCTACTGGATAGTGGTGATGCTGTTTATCGTCACATCCTTTAACTATGGTGACCGCGCCACGCTGTCGATTGCCGGCTCGGAAATGGCGAAAGACATCGGCCTTGATCCCGTGGGCATGGGTTACGTTTTCTCTGCGTTCTCATGGGCCTACGTCATCGGGCAGATTCCTGGCGGCTGGCTGCTGGACCGTTTTGGCTCGAAACGGGTCTATTTCTGGTCCATCTTCATCTGGTCTGCCTTCACCCTGTTACAGGGCTTCGTCGATGTGTTCAGCGGCTTTGGCATCATCGTCGCGCTCTTCACGCTGCGCTTCCTGGTGGGCTTAGCGGAAGCCCCTTCGTTCCCGGGCAACAGCCGCATTGTGGCCGCCTGGTTCCCGGCGCAGGAGAGGGGAACGGCGGTGGCGATTTTTAACTCCGCACAGTACTTCGCCACGGTGATCTTTGCCCCCATTATGGGCTGGCTGACGCATGAGGTGGGCTGGTCGCACGTGTTCTTCTTTATGGGCGGACTGGGGATCATCATCAGCTTTGTCTGGCTGAAAGTGATCCACGAACCCAGCCAGCACCCTGGCGTGAATAAAAAAGAGCTGGAGTACATCGCAGAAGGTGGCGCGCTGATCAATATGGATCAAAAATCGGCGACGGCAAAAGTCCCGTTCAGCCAGAAATGGGCGCAGATCAAACAGCTCGTTGGCTCCAGGATGATGATCGGGATATATCTGGGTCAGTACTGCATTAACGCCTTAACCTACTTCTTCATCACCTGGTTCCCGGTGTACCTGGTGCAGGCCCGCGGCATGTCGATTCTGAAGGCGGGATTTGTTGCCTCGGTCCCGGCAATCTGCGGCTTCGTGGGGGGCGTGCTCGGCGGGGTGATCTCCGACTGGCTGATGCGTCGCACCGGGTCACTGAACATCGCGCGTAAAACGCCGATTGTGCTCGGTATGCTGCTCTCCATGACCATGGTGTTCTGTAACTACGTGAATGCGGAATGGATGATTATCGGCTTTATGGCGATGGCCTTCTTCGGCAAAGGCATCGGCGCGCTCGGCTGGGCAGTGATGGCGGATACGGCACCGAAGGAGATCAGCGGCCTGAGCGGCGGTCTGTTCAATATGTTCGGCAATATCTCCGGGATTGTTACGCCAATCGCCATCGGTTACATCGTCGGCACGACCGGATCTTTCAACGGTGCGCTGATTTATGTGGGGGTGCATGCGCTGGTCGCGGTGCTGAGCTATCTGGTGCTGGTGGGTGATATCAAACGCGTCGAGCTTAAACCTGTTGAGGAGCGTGGCTGATGACAACGCAATCGAGCCCAACCGTCACGGAGATGAAGGTTATCCCTGTGGCTGGCCAGGACAGCATGCTGCTCAATATTGGCGGCGCCCATAACGCCTGGTTTACCCGCAATATCGTGGTGCTGAAAGACAGCGCAGGGCATACCGGCATGGGTGAAGCCCCTGGCGGTGAGGTCATTTACCAGACGCTGGTTGATGCCATCCCGCAGGTGGTGGGCCAGCAGGTAGGCCGTCTGAATAAGGTGGTTCAGCGGGTGCATAAGGGCAATCAGTCGGCAGACTTTGACACGTTCGGGAAAGGCGCCTGGACGTTCGAACTGCGCGTCAATGCGGTCGCCGCACTGGAGGCCGCCCTGCTCGACCTGCTGGGCCAGGCGCTGAATGTCCCGGTTTGCGAGCTGCTGGGGCCGGGTAAACAGCGGGATGCGGTGACGGTGCTGGGCTATCTGTTCTACGTGGGCGATCGTAATAAAACCGATCTCCCTTATCTGGCGCGATCCACGGGTGACCACGACTGGTATCACCTGCGCCACCAGGAGGCGCTCTCCAGCGCAGCGGTGGTTCGTCTGGCCGAGGCCGCACAGGATCGCTACGGCTTTAAGGATTTCAAACTGAAGGGCGGTGTGCTACCCGGCGAGCAGGAGATTGAAACGGCACGGGCGTTGAAAAAGCGCTTTCCGGAGGCACGCATTACCGTTGACCCGAACGGCGCATGGCTGCTGGAGGAAGCGATTAGCCTGTGCAAAGGGCTGCAGGATGTTCTGACCTATGCGGAAGATCCTTGTGGCGCGGAGCAGGGCTTCTCGGGCCGTGAAGTGATGGCCGAGTTTCGTCGTGCCACCGGGCTGCCGGTGGCGACCAATATGATCGCCACCAACTGGCGTGAAATGAGGCATGCGGTGATGCTGAACGCCGTCGACATCCCGCTGGCAGACCCCCACTTCTGGACGCTTTCGGGCGCGGTGCGCGTGGCGCAGCTGTGCGATGAGTGGGGCCTGACCTGGGGCTGTCACTCGAACAACCACTTCGATATTTCGCTGGCGATGTTTACCCACGTTGGCGCGGCGGCGCCGGGTAACCCGACCGCCATCGACACTCACTGGATTTGGCAGGAGGGAGAAGCCCGCCTGACGAAAAATCCGCTGGAAATCAAACAGGGCAAGATTGCCGTACCGGATGCGCCGGGCCTGGGCGTGGAGCCTGACTGGGATCAGATCCACAAAGCCCATGAGGCGTATAAAAAATTGCCGGGCGGCGCGCGTAACGACGCGGGCCCAATGCAGTACCTTATTCCCGGCTGGACATTTGACCGTAAGCGCCCTGTTTTCGGACGTCACTGATAAAAGGATTGAACGATGAGTACTTTTTCTACCCCTGTCGTCACCGCCATGCAGATCGTACCGGTTGCGGGCCATGACAGCATGTTGATGAACCTGAGCGGCGCACATGCGCCATTCTTTACCCGCAATATTGTGATTATCAAAGACAATGCCGGCCACACCGGCGTGGGGGAAATTCCGGGCGGGGAGAAGATCCGCAAAACGCTGGAAGAGGCCATCCCGCTGGTGGTGGGCAAAACGCTGGGTGAGTACAAAAATGTTCTCAATACCGTGCGTAACACCTTTGCCGACCGCGATGCCGGTGGTCGTGGTCTGCAGACGTTCGATCTGCGCACCACCATTCACGTGGTAACCGGCATTGAAGCCGCGATGCTGGATCTGCTGGGCCAGCATCTGGGGGTTAACGTTGCCTCGCTGTTGGGCGAGGGTCAGCAGCGCAGCGAAGTGGAAATGCTGGGCTATCTGTTCTTTGTCGGCGACCGCAAGCTGACGCCTCTGCCCTATCAGAGCCAGCCGGATGACAAATGCGACTGGTACCGGCTCCGCCACGACGAGGCGATGACCCCGGACGCGGTGGTGCGTCTGGCGGAAGCCGCGTACGAAAAATATGGCTTCAACGATTTCAAACTGAAGGGCGGCGTGCTGGCCGGAGAGGAAGAGGCGCAAGCCATCACCGCGCTGGCAAAACGTTTCCCGCAGGCGCGCGTGACGCTGGATCCGAATGGTGCCTGGTCGCTTAATGAAGCGATCGCCATCGGCAAGCAGCTGAAGGGCGTGCTGGCCTATGCGGAGGATCCGTGCGGGGCTGAACAGGGTTTCTCTGGCCGGGAAGTGATGGCCGAGTTCCGTCGTGCCACGGGACTGCCGACCGCGACCAACATGATTGCCACCGACTGGCGTCAGATGGGACACACCCTGTCACTGCAGTCTGTCGACATTCCACTGGCGGACCCGCACTTCTGGACAATGCAGGGGTCGGTTCGCGTGGCGCAGATGTGCCATGAGTTTGGCCTGACCTGGGGCTCGCACTCCAACAATCACTTCGATGTGTCGCTGGCGATGTTCACCCACGTTGCCGCCGCCGCGCCGGGCACGATCACCGCTATCGATACGCACTGGATCTGGCAGGAAGGGAATCAGCGCCTGACCAAAGCGCCGTTTGAGATCAAAGGTGGCATGGTGCAGGTACCTTCCACGCCGGGGTTAGGCGTTGAGCTGGATATGGACCAGGTCATGAAGGCCCACGAGCTGTATCAGAAACACGGTCTGGGCGCCCGCGACGACGCGATGGCGATGCAGTACCTGATCCCTGACTGGGCATTCGACAATAAACGTCCGTGCATGGTACGATAAACGCAATGGGACCGCTCCCATTAGCGGTTCTTTACGTGGTGTATGCTTAACGTAACGACTATGCGTAAGGATGGCTTATGAAAATTGTTATCGCACCGGACTCGTATAAGGAAAGTTTAAGTGCGCTCGAGGTCGCGACAGCGATAGAGCGTGGTTTCCGCGAGATCTTTCCCGAGGCGGTTTACGTCAAGCTGCCGGTTGCGGACGGTGGCGAAGGCACGGTTGAGGCGATGATCGCGGCAACGCAGGGGCGAATGGTGCATGTTCCGGTGACCGGTCCCCTGGGCGAGCGGGTGGAAGGGTTTTACGGGATCTCCGGTGACGAGCAGAGCGCCTTTATTGAAATGGCGGCGGCAAGCGGTCTGGAGCTGGTTGCGCCTGCGCAGCGCGATCCGCTGAAAACGACCTCCTGGGGCACGGGGGAACTTATCCGCCACGCTCTGGATGCAGGCGTTAAGCATATCATCATCGGGATCGGGGGAAGCGCGACCAACGACGGCGGAGCCGGAATGGTGCAGGCGCTGGGCGCGAAACTGCTGGATGCCAGTGGAGAGTCCCTTGGCCTGGGCGGGCGCGAGCTGGGAAAACTCGCGCGAATCGATCTGAGTGGTCTGGATCAACGTCTGGCGGAGTGCCGGATTGAGGTCGCCTGCGACGTCACCAATCCCCTGACCGGAAAGGAGGGGGCGTCAGCCATATTTGGTCCGCAAAAGGGGGCCACACCCGAAATGATCGTCACCCTGGACAACGCGCTTGCTCAGTATGCGCGAGTCATTGCCCGGGATCTGGATATCGACGTGCTGAACCTGGCAGGTGGTGGCGCGGCGGGGGGCATGGGGGCCGCGCTGTACGCCTTTTGCGGCGCGCAGTTGCGCCAGGGTATTGAGATTGTGACCGACGCGCTACATCTGGCCGAGCAGGTGGCCGATGCGGATCTGGTGATCACGGGGGAAGGGCGTATTGACAGCCAGACGATCCACGGCAAAGTCCCGGTGGGCGTGGCGAAAGTGGCGAAACGCTTTAACAAACCCGTCATCGGCATCGCAGGGAGCCTGACGGCGGACGTTGGCGTGGTACACGATCACGGCATTGATGCGGTGTTCAGCGTGATCTACACCATCTGCTCGCTGGAAGACGCGCTGGAAAATGCCAGCGAGAACGTCAGGATGGCGGCAAGGAATATCGCGGCGGTGCTGAAAGTGGGGCAGGGGATGTAGTTTCCCCCCTCACCCTAACCCTCTCCCCTGTAC
>NZ_RXRN01000035.1:0-48596 GCF_003986875.1 Enterobacter sp. WCHEn090032 | reverse complement strand
AAACCGGTTTAAGCGGAAATCTGCTCCATCGCCTGCAGAATACGTTTATCCGAAATCGGATACGGCGTACCGAGCTGCTGGGCAAAGAAGCTGACGCGCAGCTCCTCAATCATCCAGCGGATCCCCTGAACGTCTTCATCGTCACGGCGCGCAGGCGGCAGCTTATTCAGCCACTGCTGCCACGCCTGCTGGACGCTCTCCACTTTCAGCATCTGGGCGCGGTCGCGATGCGGGTCGATGGCCATTTTCTCCAGACGTTTTTCAATCGCCTGCAGATAACGCAGCGTATCGCCGAGACGGTTGAAGCCGTTGCCGGTAACAAACCCGCGATACACCAGCCCCGCCATCTGCGCCTTCACGTCCGACAGCCCCAGCGCCATGGTCATATCCACGCGCCCTTTCAGGCGCTTGTTGATGTTGAACACGGTGGTGAGGATCTGCTCCACCTGCTTCGCGATGTCCACCACGGTGTCGTTCAGCTCCGCACGCACCTTTTCATGAAGCTGGGCAAAGCCCTCTTCCGTCCAGACCGGGCCGCCCGCCTCGTGGATAAGTTTGTCCACGCCGCAGGAGATGCAGTCGTCAATCAGATCCAGCACTTTACCGTACGGGTTAAAGTACAGCCCCAGCTTGGCTTTGTTCGGCAGCTTCTCGTGCAGATACTTGATCGGCGACGGGATGTTCAGCAGAAGCAGGCGACGCAGCCCGCGCCACATCATCTGCTGCTGTTCCTGCGGGTTATCAAACAGCTTGATCGCCACGCTGTCGCGCTCGTCCACCAGCGCCGGCCAGGCTTTCACCTTGTAGTTACCGCGCTTCTGCTCGTAGCTTTCCGGAAGCTGACCAAAGCTCCAGATATGCAGCCCGCTCTGCTCAATGCCGTCATCCGCCACCGCAGAGAGCGTCTCCTGGACTTTGCCTTTCAGCGCCTCTTTCAGTTCGCCGAGCGAACGCCCTTCCAGCAGCTTTTTGTTTTTGTCGTCCACCACGCGGAAGCTGATTTTCAGGTGATCGGGCACCTGATCCCAGTTCCAGTCGTCGCGGTCAATGGTGGTCCCGGTCATGCGGCGGAACTCACGCTCCAGCGCATCCAGCAGCGGCAGCTCCAGCGGCGTAACGCGGCCTAAAAACGCTTCCGCATAGTTTGGCGCAGGCACAAAATTACGACGCACCGGTTTTGGCAGGGATTTGATCAGCGCAATCACCAGCTCGCGACGCAGGCCAGGGATCTGCCATTCAAACCCGCTCTCATCCACCTGGTTTAACAGCGGCAGCGGAATGTGGACGGTCACGCCGTCCGCGTCTGCCCCCGGCTCAAACTGATAGGTAAGACGCAGCTTGAGGTTGCCCTGGTGCCAGAAGTTCGGGTAGTCGAGTTTGCTGACCGACTCCGCCCCCTCTTTAATCAGCATGCTCTTTTCAAAGTTGAGCAGGTCCGGCGTCTCTTTGCTGGCCTTCTTCCACCAGCTGTCGAAGTGGCGGGCGGAGATGACGTCGTGGCTGATGCGCTGGTCGTAAAACTCGAACAGCGCTTCATCATCCACCAGAATGTCGCGACGGCGGGATTTATGCTCCAGCTCTTCCACTTCGGCGCGCAGTTTGAGGTTTTCACGGAAGAACGCGTGACGCGTCTGCCAGTCGCCCTCCACCAGCGCATGGCGGATAAACAGCTCGCGGCACAGCGCCGGATCGATCTGGCTGTAGTTGACCTTACGCGCGGCCACCACCGGCAGACCATAAACGGTCACTTTCTCGGTCGCCATCACCGCCCCCTGCGCGCGCTCCCAGTGCGGCTCGCTGTACGAACGCTTCAGCAAGTGCTGCGCCACCGGCTCAACCCATTCTGGATCGATACGCGCGGCAATGCGTCCCCACAGGCGGCTGGTTTCCACCAGCTCCGCGACCATGGTCCACTTCGGCGGCTTCTTGAACAGGCCGGAACCGGGGAAGATGGCGAAACGGGCGTTGCGCGCGCCGGTATACTCCTGCTTCTCGGCGTCCTTCATCCCAATGTGGGACAGCAGGCCGGTCAGCAGCGCGATATGGATTTCGCGGTACGCCGCCGGTTCGCTGTTGACCGGGATGCCCAGCTCTTTCACCACCTGGCGAAGCTGGGTGTAGATATCCTGCCACTCGCGCACGCGCAGGTAGTTGAGGAAATCCACGCGACACTGGCGACGGAACTGGTTCGAGGAGAGTGCTTTCTGCTGCTCGCCGAGATAGTTCCACAGGTTCACAAAGGCGAGGAAATCGGACTCTTTATCGTGGAAGCGGCGGTGTTTTTCGTCAGAGGCCTGCTGTTTGTCCATCGGACGCTCGCGCGGATCCTGAATGGAGAGCGCCGAGGTAATGATCATCGCCTCGCGCACGCAGCCGTGTTTCTGCGCTTCCAGCACCATACGCGCCAGGCGCGGGTCGACCGGCAACTGGCTGAGCTGGCGGCCCAGCGGCGTCAGCTTGTAGACCGTCGCCTGCTCGTCGGTGGTGATCGCCCCGAGCTCTTCCAGCAGACGTACGCCGTCCTGAATGTTGCGTTTGTCCGGCGCTTCGACGAACGGAAACGCCGCGATATCACCCAGCCCCAGGGCGGTCATCTGCAGGATAACGGACGCCAGGTTGGTGCGCAGAATTTCCGGATCGGTAAACTCCGGGCGCGACAGGAAATCGTCTTCGGAATAGAGGCGAATACAGATCCCTTCCGACACACGCCCGCAGCGGCCTTTACGCTGATTGGCAGACGCCTGGGAGACGGGCTCAATCGGCAGGCGCTGGACTTTGGTGCGGTAGCTGTAGCGGCTGATGCGCGCCGTACCCGGATCGATAACGTATTTAATCCCCGGCACGGTGAGCGAGGTTTCCGCCACGTTGGTTGCCAGGACGATGCGGCGTCCGCTGTGCGGCTGGAATACGCGATTCTGCTCGCTGTTCGACAGACGCGCGTATAGCGGCAGGATCTCCGTGTGGCGCAGGTCGCGCTTGCTGAGGGCGTCGGCGGTATCGCGGATTTCGCGCTCACCGCTCATGAAGATCAGGATATCCCCCGCGCTTTCGTTACCCAGCTCGTCAACGGCATCAAAAATGGCCTGCAGCTGATCGCGCTCGGTATCATCCGCCTCTTCAACAATCGGGCGATAGCGCACCTCCACGGGATACGTGCGTCCTGACACCTCGATAATCGGCGCGTTGTTGAAATGCTTCGAGAAGCGTTCCGGGTCGATGGTTGCGGAGGTGATGATGACTTTCAGATCCGGGCGACGCGGCAGCAGCTCTTTCAGGTAGCCGAGCAGGAAGTCGATGTTCAGGCTGCGCTCGTGCGCTTCATCGATGATGATGGTGTCGTACTGCATCAGCAGGCGATCCTGCTGAATTTCCGCCAGCAGAATACCGTCGGTCATCAGCTTGACCATGGTGTTATCGCTGACATGATCGCTGAAGCGCACCTTGTAGCCGATGCAGCCGCCCGGCTCCGTCTGCAGCTCTTCGGCAATACGATTCGCGACGGTACGCGCCGCCAGACGACGCGGCTGGGTGTGGCCAATCAGACCTTTTATCCCGCGGCCAAGCTCCATACAGATTTTCGGCAGCTGGGTGGTTTTTCCCGAACCGGTTTCGCCTGCGACAATCACCACCTGGTGGTCGCGCACGGCCTCAAGAATGTCCTGTTTCTTCTGGCTGACGGGCAGGTTTTCCGGGTAGGTAATCGCCGGACGCGCGGCTTCGCGCAGCACAACTTTCCCTGCCGCCTGTTCAATCTCTTTCGCCATCTCCTGGTAAATGGCCTGTTGTGCATCAGGATTTTTAACCTTCTTCACGCCGTGCAGACGGCGGGCGAAGCGCTGTTTGTCGCGCAGCGTCAGAGAATCGAGCTGTTGCAGGAGCATCGGGAAGGTGAATTTTTGTTGTTCTGTCATAGCGTTAAAGGGCAGTACACGCCCTGATAAACTCTCTTTTTAATGATTGCTATAGAGTACCACATTGACGCCTTTCGCGCCTTATTCAAAAAATTCGAACATAGACTTCGATATATTGCGCTATCTCTGTGGCAGGATTGTGAATAGAGTGTCAATAAGCAACGGGGCAACCCCCTTCAATCAAATGCAACAACAGGAATCACCCATGAGCAAAGTATTAGTTTTGAAATCCAGTATTCTGGCAGGGTACTCTCAGTCTGGTCAGCTGTCTGATTACTTCGTTGAACAGTGGCGTGAACAGCATTCCGCTGACGAAATCACCGTGCGTGACCTGGCTGCAAACCCGATTCCTGTGCTGGATGGCGAGCTGGTTGGCGCGCTGCGTCCGAGCGATGCGCCGCTGAGCCCACGTCAGCAGGAAGCACTGGCCCTGTCCGACGAGCTGATTGCTGAGCTGCAGGCGCACGACGTTATCGTGATCAACGCCCCAATGTACAACTTCAACATCCCGACCCAGCTGAAGAACTATTTCGACCTGGTGGCTCGCGCTGGCGTAACCTTCCGTTACACCGAAAATGGCCCTGAAGGTCTGGTGAAAGGTAAACGCGCTATCGTGCTGACCAGCCGTGGCGGTATCCACAAAGATACCCCAACCGACCTGGTAGCGCCGTACATGAGCCTGTTCCTGGGCTTCATCGGCATCACTGACGTGAACTTCGTGTTCGCTGAAGGTATCGCTTACGGTCCTGAAGTGGCGACCAAAGCACAGACCGACGCGAAAGCCGCAATCGACAGCCTGGTTGCCGCCTAAGATTTCCCCCTCTCACCGCCCGGTGGGAGGGTTTTTCTTTTCCCCCGCATTTCGTTATCATCCGCTCCCACTCTCCAGCCCGGCGGCCTGATGTCTGCGATTATTGATTCTTTTATTGCCCCACCGTGTCACGACGACATTGCGATCCTCTGGCAGGATGAACATCTGCTGCTGATCAATAAGCCTTCCGGTCTGCTCAGCCTCTCGGGCAAAAATCCGCAAAACCGCGATTCTGTGCACTATCGTCTGGTTCAGACCTTCCCCGGCTGCACGCTGGTGCATCGTCTGGATTTCGGCACATCCGGGCTGATGGTGGTTGCGCGCAATAAGGCCATTAACGCTGCGCTCTGCCAGCAGTTTAGCCAGCGCAGCGTGGAGAAAGGTTACAGCGCCCTGCTTTGCGGACATCTGGAAAACGATGAGGGAGTCATAGACGCACCCATAGCCAAAGACCCGGCGCTGTTCCCGTTAATGTCGATCTGCGCTACAACCGGAAAACCGGCACGCTCCCGTTACCGGGTGGTGGAACGTTTTTATCAGGATACGGGCGTACCGTTAACACGGGTGACGCTGATCCCGGAGACCGGGCGCACCCATCAGTTGCGTATTCACTGCCAGCAACTGGGGCACCCAATTCTGGGCTGTGATCTGTATGGCGGGCTTAACGTGCCGGGCACCGAAACGGTACCGCGGCTTATGCTGCATGCAAGCGTTCTGAATTTTATTCATCCCGTGAGCGGTGCGCCGGTTAACGCCCGCCACGCCGCCCCGTTCTGAGAGTGATTTACCACATCAAATCGTCCGGGATTTTGAAGTCCGCGTACGGATCGTCTTCGTCCTGCTCGTCCTGACTGAGCGCGCTGTTTAACACAATGCTGTCGGCATCGCGCTGGGCAATTTTATCGGCCACCACCGCCGGAATAATCGCGTATTCACAGTCGCCGCTGGCGTTGATGACCAGGCGGGCAATCGCCAGACGGCCGTTGATCAGCTGTGTCTGCGTCTGCTTATCGACTTCGAGCTTTTTGATCACATTCCCATCGGTAAAGTTAAAGGTGATATTGCCTTTCGCCACGGTGATGCGGTTCATCTCAATCAGTTGCTTCACCTGCGCCTTAAACTCTTTCGCCAGCACGGCCTGCTTCTGCTGCTCGCTCAGCAGCTTGTCACGCTCGATCTGCGCTTTCTTATTCTCTTCGACCGCTTCCCGGGCCTCACGCGCCTGAACGCGTGATTTCTTGGCCGTGCGCTGCACTTTCGCCGCTTTCTTGCTGCTGACCAGGCCTGCTTTCAGCATCTGCTCTTGTAAGGTGAGTTTTGTCATGATTGTTTCTAAACCGGTTGGAAATTTTGGCGATTATAGCGGGAATTGAAAGGAAATAAAAAATCCCTCCTCCCTACAGCCGCTTAACGACGACGGAGAAGTGCATATCACAGACATATCACCAGCTTCGCCCGGCGGCGCTGTGCTTGCACGGGCCTACAAACGACGCTGAATCGTAGGCCGGGTAAGCGCAGCGCCACCCGGCAAGAAAGGCAGCAATACCTCGAGCATTACACTTCATGAACTTCCCTCATGTTGCGTTGAAATTAAGTCACTTCCCCTGTGCCGCGGGCTCAGGCATAAATTATGCATCGGTAACTTCTTGGCAACATGAACTTAGGATGCATAACCACAATGAGCAAAGCTTTCACATATACCCTTAAGCGCAGTTGCTTCGATGAGAATTACAACCCGTCAGAAAACACGCGTACCACCACCAACTTTGCCAACCTGGCGCGCGGGGAAAAGCGTCAGGAAAACCTGCGCAATACGCTGGTGATGATTAACAACCGCTTCAACGCCCTGGCGCGCTGGGATAACCCCAACGCCGATCGCTACGCGGTTGAACTGGAAATCATCTCTGTCGACCTGAATATCGCCGCGGAAAAACCGTTCCCGGCCATTGAGATATTGCAAACGTATATTATCGACAAAAAACGCAACCTGCGTACTCCAGGAATTGTCGGCAATAACTTCTCGTCTTACGTGCGCGATTATGATTTCAGCGTCCTGCTGCTGGAACACAACAAGAACCAGCAACACTTCACTATTCCGGAAAAGTTTGGCGAACTGCACGGCAATATTTTCCGCCACTTTGTGAATTCACCTGAATACAAAGAGAACTTCAGAAAAGCACCGGTGATCTGCCTGAGCGTCTCCAGCAAGGATACCTATCGCCGCACGGGCAACCAGCACCCCATTCTGGGCATTGAGTATCTGCCGGAGGGCGAATCCTTAACGGAACAGTACTTCGGGAAGATGGGTCTGAACGTGCGCTATTTCATGCCGGAAAACAGCGTGGCGCCTTTCGCATTCTTCTTTACCGGAGATTTGCTGAATGATTACACCGATCTGGAACTGATCGCCACCATCAGCACGATGGAAACATTCCAGAAAATTTATCGCCCGGAGATCTATAACGCCAACTCGGCAGCGGGCCTGTGCTATCGACCGGATCTGAACCAGCAGGATCACTCATTAACCAAAATTGTGTATGACCGTGAAGAGCGAAGCCGCCTGGCCATTGAACAGGGCCGGTTTACCGAAGAATACTTTATTAAGCCTTACAAACATATTCTTGAGCAGTGGTCTGATAACTACACGCTTTAATTCATCCAAAAAGGTCTTTTATTATGAAAACATTGCTCCCGACGTCCACCGCTGGCAGCCTGCCTAAGCCGACCTGGCTTGCGCAACCTGAAACGCTCTGGTCACCGTGGAAATTACAGGATCAGGAGTTACTGGCGGGTAAACAGGATGCGCTGCGCTTATCGCTGGATGAGCAGATCCGCGCGGGAATTGATATCGTCAGCGACGGGGAACAGACCCGCCAGCACTTCGTCACCACCTTTATTGAACACCTGAGCGGCGTTGATTTTGAGAATCGCCAGACGGTGCGCATTCGTAACCGCTATGATGCCAGCGTGCCGACCGTGGTCTCTGCCGTCGCCAGGCAGAAACCGGTCTTCGTGGACGATGCCAGATACTTACGCCAGCTCACGGATAAGCCGATCAAATGGGCCCTGCCGGGGCCGATGACCATGATCGACACTCTTTACGACGCGCACTACAAAAGCCGTGAAAAGCTTGCCTGGGAATTTGCCAAAATCCTCAACCAGGAGGCGAGAGAGTTAGAGGCCGCAGGCGTCGATATCATCCAGTTTGACGAACCGGCGTTTAACGTCTTCTTTGACGAGGTCAACGACTGGGGCATCGCCGCGCTGGAACGCGCCATCGAAGGGCTGAAATGCGAAACCGCGGTACACATCTGCTACGGCTACGGCATCAAAGCCAATACCGACTGGAAAAAGACGCTGGGTTCAGAATGGCGACAGTACGAAGAGGCCTTCCCGAAGCTGCAGACCTCTAACATCGACATCATCTCCCTGGAGTGCCACAACTCTCGCGTGCCGATGGATCTGCTGGAGCTGATCCGCGGTAAAAAAGTGATGGTGGGCGCGATTGATGTGGCAACCAACACGGTTGAAACGCCGGAGGAAGTGGCCGGTACGCTGCGTAAAGCGCTGCAGTTCGTTGATGCCGACAAGCTTTACCCTTCCACCAACTGCGGCATGGCCCCTCTCTCCCGCCAGGTTGCTAACGGCAAGCTGAAAGCGCTCAGCGCCGGCGCTGAGATTATCCGCCTGGAGCTCGGCGCGTAATCCCCTTACGCTTGCCAGTACAGCGGCGAACCAAAACGCTCGACGTAATAATCAATCACCGCCCTGACGTTCAGAGGCGGATGTCGGGCATCAGGATAAATCGCCGCGATAGCCTGTTGTTCCGTATTAATGGCGCACTCCAGCGCGGGCAGAAGCGGGATCAGCTCGCCGCGCTGGAGGGGCTCGCTCAGCAACCAGTCCGGAAACAGCACAATCCCCATTCCGCCCAGCGCCGCCGCCAGTAACGCTTCCGCATTATTCGAGGTCATCAGTGGCGTAACGGGATAGTGCATCCACGCCTCGCCCGGCCTGCGAAACAGCCAGCGGTTAGGCCCCGACGATCCGCGATAAACAAGACAGTGATGCCGGGTCAGTTCGTCGGGGCCGTCCGGCGCACCGTGTTTTCGCAGGTACTCTGGCGATGCGGCCAGGTGATACACCTGCTGACCGAACACCCGGGCGCGAAAAGAGGAGTCGGTCAGCACGCCAATGCGGAAGATCACGTCGGCAGCATCCCGGTGCGGGTCGATAAAATCATCGGTCAGCGTCAGCTCTACGCTGAGTCGGGGGTAGCGTTCCGCCAGACCGGGAAGCCCCGGGGCAATGTGCTTCTGGCCGAAAAATACCGGTCCGTTAATACGGATTACGCCAGACGGCTCCACCGCGCGGGCGTCCAGCTCCCGTCGCGCCTCTTCCAGGTTTTCCGCCATCGAACGGGCATAGCGAATAAAAAGATGGCCACTTTCCGTGGGGATAACGGCCCGCGTATTGCGATAGAAAAGCTGCTGCCCCAGCGCATCTTCAAGCTGATGGATCACGCGGGATATCTGCGAGGCCGAGATTCCCTGCCTGCGCGCGACGACGGAGAAGTTCTGCGCTTCATACACGTCAATAAAGATCAGCAGCGCGCGGATATTGATGTTACTGGCGTCGACCATTAATGCATACCTTGCAAAGGTGTTTGCTGCATTATGGCATTTTTCTCACTAAGCTTGCGACGTAATCTTCTTCCCCTGAAACGGAGGAAAGATATGCAGTTTGTTTTGATTTTACTGGTGATTGCCGGCGGGATGGGCCTGTCCGTTGAGGCGGGGTTGCTCGGTCCGCTGGGCAGTAAAGTTGGGGATTTATGGGCGACGTTCAGCATTTTTGGCGTCGGTGCCGCGCTAACGTTTCTGCTGATGCTGTTTTTTAGCCCGCGCAACAGCCCGTCGTTTTTTGCTCAGCCCGGTTGGCAGTTGCTCGGCGGCGTGCTTGGCCCGGTGTACGTGGTCATTCTGACCGTTGCGACACCCGCCATCGGCATCGCCATGACCATGATCGGCATTCTGGCCGGTCAGGTCTTTAAAAGCCTGATCATTGACCACTATGGTCTGCTGGGGACACCGCACAGGAGAATAAACGCGAAACGCATTATCGCGCTGGGTTTCATCATTGCGGCACTGGTACTGGTCGCGCAGGGGTAACGTATGACACTGATTATGATCCTTCTGGCCGTCTGCGGCGGCGCGACGCTGAGCATCCAGGCTGCAATCAACGGACAGCTCGGCAGCAGCGTGGGCGTATTTAAAAGTGCGTTTCTGACCTTTTCCGTCGGCGCGCTGGTGACCGCCCTGCTGATTTTCTTCGTTGAGCCTAAGCAGGCCATTACGCTGCTGGACGTGCCAAAATGGCAGCTCCTCGGCGCGATGTTCGGCGTGCCCTATATCGTGATAATGGTGCTGGCCGTGCAGCGGATCGGCACCGCCGTCGCCACGGTGGCGGTGATCTTCGGCCAGCTCGCGATGAGCATGCTGATTGATCACTTTGGCTGGCTGGGTAATCCTGCCATTCCGTTTTCAACGAGTCGTCTCGGGGCGGTAGTTTGCCTGGGTATTGCGCTCTGGTTCATCTACTCGGGCAGTAATACCCACCTCGCCCGCGACTAGATTCATCTCTTACGGATAAAGAACAGCGTCACCGTGGCGACGGTGACGCCAAATTTTTTCATCTCCGTTTTATTAAACAGATGGGTCTCGTCCTGCAGGTACATCCAGTCGTCAAACGTCAGTCGCCAGGTGCTTCCGTTGGCTTTTACATTCATGCTGTAATGCCAGTTAAAGGCGTTGCCCGCTGCCTGCCCCGTGGCGACACCATCAATGTCCCCCGCCGTGCCCTCGTAACGATCGTTCCCCACGCGCCGGATATGCCATACCCGCTGCTGCTTCTCACCGTCGTCATAAACAAAGTGTTCATTGAGGGTCAGCGTATCTCCGATAACATCCCCGGCAATCTCCACGTGAAAGCGGCGGATCTGTTTACCACTGCGATCCTGCACCATCCCCCACGCTTCGGTTTTGCCCTGAAAGTACTGGAAGATATCCAGCCGCGGCTGCTGCTGGCGATACTCGGCCACCTCGGTACTACAGCCTGCCAGCAGCATCGTCAATGCCAGCGCCAGGGTCAGGAAACGTTTCATTTTTGGCCTCCGATTAACTGCTGACGCAGCTCAGGGTATTGCGTGCGGGGACCCAGCCAGATGGCCAGAAAGCGGGTGCTGAAGGCTTCTGACTGACGCGGTCCGAGTGGAATAAAGGCTTTTTGCGCTGCTGACGCGCGATACCAGAACTGCCCCTGCCCGTCGTCGAGCACAAACGCCAGCTGTGCGCCCGGCCGGACATCTGGCCACACAGAGCGCAGCATCTGTAACCAGGCTTCGCTTCGGGGTTCCCGTTGCAGGATCCCCTGCGCCTGCCACTGGTCGCGGGTCGCCTCAACCAGCGCCTCGCGATCGATATCGCGCGCATAGGTAATAATCAGCGCCTGACTGGCATTCTCCTGACCGTAACGCCCGTCCGGGGTGCGCAGCTGGGAGGTATAGACGGTGAAAGGTCCCCAGGTGAGCGTGGCGTCGCCCACCTTACGCCAGGCCAGCCAGTCAGCCGCCAGGGCCGCGGGCGCGACGAGCGTGAGCCAAAGCAGCAGTACCGCAGTTCTCATTTTTGTCTCCCCATCAGCAGGTGGTAAAACAGCATCAACACCAGCCACCCCGGCACCATCCAGCCGACGACGATAACGGTCGGCTCCAGAAACGTGATGGCGTCCAGCCGCTCGCCGAACAGATAGGCCACCGGCCCCCCCACGGCGGCGAGCAGCGTCAGCAGCCAGCCGGGTAACGTGGTGGTGCGCGTCAACTGCGTCCAGACGGTGGCGAACATCAGCCACAATGCCACCATCCATAGCGGCATAAGCGACTCGCCCGTGAAGGCAATGAGCCCGGTCAGGGCCCAGAGCGCGTCCAGCAAACTGCCCGCCGCCGCCAGCCCAATGGCGTAAGGACGGTATACCGACGGCAATAGCAGACACGCCAGGATCGCCAGCGCGAGCCAGAGAATCAGGCCCTGTTCGCGAAAGAGCACCACCAGCGCCCAGTAAAGATCGAACGCGACGGCCAGCAGGAAAACCTGAAGGTAACGTCTCATACGCGCTCGGCGGTAAGCTGCACCACGCTGATGGTGCGGGCGTTAAACCCGGCTTCGCAGTAGCCAAAGTAATACAGCCACATCCGGCGGAACCGGTCATCAAAGCCGAGCTTTTCAATCTCCTGCCAGGCATGGACAAAACGCTGCCGCCAGTGGGCCAGCGTGCGGGCGTAATCCGGCCCCATGTCGAAGAGGTTGCGCACCACAAAGTCGGTGTGGCGCGTCATCAGCTCATTCATCGCGGTAATGCTCGGCAGGAAGCCGCCGGGGAAAATGTAGCGCTGGATGAAATCGACGCTTTTGCTGTAGTCGCGATAGCGCTGATCCTGAATGGTGATGGCCTGAATCGCCATCCGTCCTCCCGGCCGCAGCCGCGCCTGACAGGTGCGGAAGAACGTGGGCAGATAGCGCTGCCCGACGGCCTCAATCATCTCTATTGAGACCAGCTTGTCATACTCCCCGGTCAGGTCGCGATAGTCGCAGAGCAGCACCTCGACCCGGTCCTGCAGCCCCGCACGGGCAATCCGCTCGGTTGCCCAGACGTATTGCTCCTGCGAAAGCGTGGTGGTGGTCACCCGACAGCCGTAATGCCGGGCGGCGTATTCCGCCATTGCCCCCCAGCCGGTGCCTATTTCAAGCAGGTGATCCCCCGGACTCAGTGCCAGCTGTTCACACAGGCGCGCCATTTTGGCCTGCTGAGCCGCGGTAAGATCCTGCTCATCCGCGGTAAACAGCGCGCTGGAGTAAAGCAGCTCCTTATCCAGAAAATGGCTGTAAAAGGTGTTGCCCAGATCGTAATGGGCGGCGATATTTTCCCGCGCCTGGGCACGGGAGTTACGCCGCGTCCAGTGGCGTAGCCGCTCAAGCGGCCTGCCGAGCAGGCGAAAGCCTTTCTCCAGACGGCCAAGAACCTCGCCGTTGAGAGCCAGGATTTGCAGAAGCGGCGTAAGCTGCGCGGTTTCCCATTCGCCGTCCATCCAGGCTTCTGCCGCGGCAAGGCTCCCGCCCGTTAAGACACGCCAGTAGACCCCGGGCGTCAGGATCTGCACGTCGGCATGCAGCGCGGAGGATGTTTCGCCGAAATGGAAACTCTGCGCCCCTTCACGCAGGGTGAGCGAGCCGCCGCGGATGCCGCTTAACAGCCTGAAAAGCAGCCAGCGCGCGATGCGGACGTTGCGCGGGATATCGGGTTCAAGCGCAAAGACGGGATCGGTCATGAGCGTTCACTCCTGCTGACGGGATGGTTATACAGCGGCACGCGCTTGAGCCACAGCCTCAGCGCCTGCCAGTAAATGGCGAATACGGTTTTCAGGGTCATGAGCGGGATGCGCAGCAGCAGTGCGCGCAGCGTCGTGCGGGTCAGCGGCTCCCGACGCAGCACCAGGGTGGCGTCAAACACCTTTGTATCCTGATGATTTTCAATGTGCATATGCAGCGTGTTGTCCGGGGTGTTGAAGCGCCAGTGGTAGATCATGTCCATCGGGTTGAACGGGGAAACGTGAAACGCCTTTTCCGTAGGCTGCGCATCCTGTCCGTTAACGGCATAGTAATGGCGTTCATTCCACGGCGTATTACGGACCTCCGCCAGTACCCAGCGCAGCGTCCCCTTGCCGTCATAGCAGTAGTAAAAGTTGACCGGATTAAAATGAAACCCGAAGTAACGCAGCTGGGTCAGGAGCATAACCCGCCCGTCAGGACGTTCTCCGGTCAGGCTCTCCAGCCTGCTCAGCACGTTCTCTTTAAGCGGCGTGCCGAGCGGATAGTCGGCGTCATTGAACGAGGCGGCGGCAAAGCGATTGCGCCGCACGCCAACGGACGCCAGCAGCGGCAGTTCATCCAGATCCAGCCAGGCCATAAAGACGGTGTAGCGAAATTCATGCGTTTTCGGCTGAAGGCGGCGGTGGCGTAACACGCCGTGATAAAGGCAGCTGTTCATCTCAGTTCCCCTCTCCGGCCGCTATCGCATTGACCACGTCCAGCGCGCTGCGCACGCCGTCTTCATGAAAACCGTTGTACCAGTAAGCCCCGCAGAACCAGCTTCGCCGCTGACCGTTGATCTCTGCGCGGCGCGCCTGCGCCCGCCAGCTTTGCGGGTTAAACAGCGGATGTTCATACACAAAACGCTGCCAGACGAAACGTTCGTCCACAGGCCTTTCCGGGTTGAGGGTGACGCAGAACAGCGGGCTGCCCGCAGGCAGCCCCTGCAGGATGTTCATGTTGTAGGTGACGCAGGCGCTGGCCTGCTCCTGCTCGCTGAGACGGTAGTTCCAGCTGGCCCACGCGCGCTTGCGCACCGGCAGCCAGCGCGGGTCGCTGTGCAAGACCACCTCGTTGCGCTGCCAGCCGATATCGCCCAGCACCTCGCGCTCCGCCTGCGTCGGGTCGTCAAGCATGGCCAGCGCCTGGGCGGAGTGGCAGGCAAATATCACCTGGTCGAAGGTATGGCTACCGTTTTCGAGCTGGAGAGTGACCCCGCGCTCATGGCGGCTCACGCGCTGCACCGGCGCGTTCAGGTGCAGCGTCAGACGGTCACCCCGTTTTTCCAGCATGGCGCGGATATACTCCCGCGAGCCCCCCGGGACGACGTACCACTGCGGCCGATGGGTGATATCCAGCAGCCCGTGGTTTTGGAAGAAACGTAAAAAGAGCGGCAGCGGGAAACGCTTCATCTCCTGCAGCGACGATGACCAGATGGCGGCCCCCATCGGCAGAATATAGTGGTGCGCAAAAAACGCCGTGAAGCCGTGCTGGTCCAGAAACGTCTGCAGCGTGGCGTTGGGATCCCCCTCGCCCTCCAGCGCCGCTTTCGCCAGACGGTTAAAGCGAACGATCTCGCCCAGCAGCCGCCAGAATCTCGGATTCACCAGGTTTCGACGCTGGGCAAACAGCGAGGTCAGGGTATGGCCGTTGTACTCAAGCCCGGTCGCAGGATTGTGTACCGAGAAGCTCATCTGCGTTTTTTGTCCGCTGATGCCCAGCTCGCTGAGCAGGCCCATAAAGCGCGGATAGGTGCGGTCGTTGTAGACGATAAATCCGGTATCAATGGCCCAGGTACCCTGCGGCGTTGCCACATCCACGGTTGCGGTATGGCCTCCTGGCACGGCTCCCGCTTCAAACAGGGTGACCTGATGATGTCCGGCCAGCCGCCAGGCGCAGGTCAGCCCGGCAATGCCGCTGCCAATAATCGCAATCTTCATGAACGCACCATCCTGCGCAGCAGCGTGCGCTGCAAAAATGCGGGCAGCCCGGCGAGCAGCCGCAAAATGAGGCCAAAACCGACAGGAAACGCGATATGCATTTTTCCTGCCGCCAGCCCGATACGGATCGCCTTCACCGCTTCGTCAACGCTCACCCTGCCGGGCATGGCAAAATCGTTTTTCCGCGTCAGCGGCGTATCAACAAAACCCGGCGAGACAACCGTGACGGCAATCCCTTTTGGCTCCCAGTCCAGGCGCAGGCTCTCGGCAAACCAGCTCAACGCCGCTTTGGAGGCGCCATAGGCCTCCGCACGGGGAAAAGGCAGCCAGTGGGCCATTGAGCTCACCAGCACCACGCGGTTGCCGGCAACCAGCTGCGGCTGAAGTGCCTCAAGGCAGTTCACCGGGCCAAGGAAATTGGTTGCCATCACCCGCTCCACCAGGGCCGCATCCACCACGCCCTGATCGAGGTATTCGCAGGTACCGGCGCAAAGAATAACCAGATCGGCATAGCTATCAGTGAGGGCCTGGCGACAGGCGTCCCTGTCTGTCATATCGAACAGGCGAACGGTGAGATTGGGGCAGGTCTGATGCAGCGCTTCCAGGCGCGCCGGATCGCGTCCGCAGGCAATCACATGGTAGCCATCAGCGGCAAAGGATTTCGCAAGCCCGGCCCCTATGCCCGAGCTGGCGCCGGTAATCAGCACCGTCTTCATGATTTCACCCTGCGCTTGACGCCGCGAACCGCCCAGCCCAGCAGAGGCAGATGTTCGTAGATCATCTCTCCTGCATCGTAGTAATCCCGCTGGCGCGTGATGAGATCGTTTTCCGTCTCCACCACCGAGCACCCCGGCAGTTCGAGCGGCTCTCCTCCGGCAATGCGCGGGTGCGACCAGTGCATCACCCAGGTGACCACAAACCGGTTTTCGCCGCACAGTGGGTCATCGATGGTAAAACGGCAATGCTCAACGTTGGCCAGCAGATGGGTGAAGTAGCGCTGAAGCGCGAAAAGCCCGTCATGCTCGCCAAAGGGATCGATAAGCGTCGCATTTGAGTGATAAAGCCCCACCAGCGCCGAGGGCGGCTGGCTATCCAGTGCGGCGTAGTACTCAACAAACCGACTCACGACAGAGGGCAAAGTGCTCATGGGTCACATCCTGGCTGTAAACAACGTGGCGTAATCGCATAATTAAAACTTACACAATTAACGTTATTTGTCCAAGTTTGTGCAAATTTATTTTTTATTTTCTAATACTTTCAATTAGATGCACCTTCATTCAATTGAGGGTTTTGTAAGACGGGTGAGACGTAGCCGCCACCCGGCTTTCACTTTCAGGAAATCCTTAAGGCAAACTCACCGGCCATCTTCCAAGCTTATTCTTTTTAATTCATAAGGATGCCTGACATGAAACGCTTCTTTCTCTCACTTTTCTCCAGCCCCGAATCCTTACTTCAGGTCATGAGTCAGCAGGAAATTATTGAAGCTGTCGAAGATGGCGATCGCATCATCATCGACCAGGACGGCAACGCGTCGGTGAACTACAAGAGCAACGAGGTGCGGCAGGACTTTCTGCGTCACGTCAACGCGCTGAAGAGGGCCTGATATGGGAACGGCGATATTTATGGTGCTGATGGTCTGCGGGTACTGGTACACCAGCCGCGACCTGTCCACCCGCTTTAAAATCAAACGCTCCTTCGGCTGGGATGTCTATTTTCTGGTTGCGCTGTATGGCTCTATTTTCGTTCTGCAGGGCGTGATTGCCACGGGGCTGCTCTGGCTGCTGCTGCTCGCCCTCTCCGCCGCCAACAACGCTTTTCACTTTGCCTCTCCGAAATACACCGACTGGCAAATCGACTTTATGAACTGGAGTTTTTTAGGCATTCAGGCGCCGGTGGTGGTGATGCTGGCCTTCGCCATCCTGTTTTGCCTCTACCGCTCTAACTGGGCAGGCAGCGCCAGGCTGGATGGGGAAAGCCGGAAAAAGCTCTACAAACGGCTTGCGCAGGCGAGCGGGATCGAACAACTGCTCTATCAGTGTATGGAGCAAGGCGAGCTGGCGCAGGTCACGCTGCGGTCGAGGCGGATATACGTGGGGATGATCCACACCGCGACGCTGGAATATGAAAAAACGGCCAACATCGTGCTGATCCCGATGTTGAGCGGGTACCGGGACGCGAAGACGATGAACCTGCGCATCGAGAATAATTACAGCAGGTGGTATGCGGAGCATGACATTACGCTTGACTCGGAACCCCGCAGCGCCATGTCATTCCGCAAAGTGATTTTACTCAATCAGATTGAGAGCCTGTCGTTGTTCGATCCCGCCAGCGCCAGCGCGCTGTCGCTGGCACAGCGGGACGAGCATGCATGTGCTAAAGAGACATCCCCATAATTCTGAGTATGCTCTGCTGAGAAGCGGTTTCGAAAAGCACGTTCTTAAGGCAGAGCATGCCCTGCTTTTGGTAAAACCGGTACGCGCCCGCGTTCTGCTCAAGCACCTCCAGCCAGAGATAGTTTTTCCCCCTGTTCCGGGCCAGGTCGATAATGGTGTTGAACATGACCTGACCATAGTTCTTGCCAGTTTCAGCAGGATCAAGGTAGAGCTTGTTGAGGAGTACGCCCTGTTTATCCGTTTCTGGGATCGTGGCCTCCCAGGTCGCTTTCATGAACCCCACGGGGCGATCGGTTTCGGCTACAAACCAGGAAACAGGGCTCTCAGTCAGGCTCTGCTCGACGACGGAAGGGGCGTACTCCGCGGCCAGAAAATCCTTCATTTCTGCGCCTGACACCCACAAATGCTGAAAATGGGCGGGATAGATACGGTATCCCAGCTCGCTTAACAGTGTTGAATCGGCCACGGTGGCCTGTCGAATTCTAAGCATCATTTGCCACCTGGTAACCCTGCCAACGCCCGCTTCAACGACGTGATGACCTCATCCGTCCCCATGCCCATCTGCGCATGAATAATGGCACCGTCAATGAGCAGCATGATTTCATTGACGACGTGCTCATCAGCGATCTTCGTCAGCGACGCAATAATATTCTTTGTTTCGATTTTATGATCGCGACATATCGCCTTTATTTCGCTTTCAATATCTTCGGATTTGGCTTCCGCGCTGGCATTAATAAATGCGCAACCGTGGAAATCGGGTGAAACAAACCATTCATTAAGCGTTGCAGGAATTGCATCAGCAGGTATTTCTCCTTCATCGAGATGTCGGCGCAACGTGGTTTCAAACCAGTCAATCCATATTTCATGCCGATATTGCAAATAGGCGAGAATAAGTAAACTTTTACTCGGAAAGTGGCGATAAAACGTCACCTTCGTCACTTTCGCCTCTTTAATCAGCGTATCCACGCCGGTTGCTTTGAAGCCCGTGGAATAGAACAGATCGTGCGCCGTAAGTATTATTTTATCCCTGACGCTGATTTTTTTATCGTTGCCTGCAGCTTCTGCTTTCAATTTTAGACAGCCTCATAATGGGGTTGACAGCGTTATTTTACAGGCATAGATTACCGCAGGTAGACAGATCTGTCTACATATAACTTACTGAGGTAATCGCCATGAACACACGCCCTCCCTTACCGCCCTTTACCCGTGAAAGCGCTATCGAAAAAGTCAGACTGGCAGAAGATGGCTGGAACAGTCGTGACCCGGCGAAAGTCGCGCTGGCCTATACGCTGGATACCCGATGGCGCAACCGCGCTGAGTTCGCCACCAACCGTGAAGAGGCGCAGGCGTTCCTGGCGCGGAAATGGAAAAAAGAGCTGAATTATCGTCTGATTAAGGAGCTGTGGGCTTTTACGGATAACCGCATCGCCGTTCGCTATGCCTATGAATGGCATGATGATTCCGGCAACTGGTTCCGCTCGTACGGCAATGAAAACTGGGAGTTCGCACCGGACGGACTGATGAAGCGTCGTTTTGCCTGCGTAAATGATATGCCGATACAAGAATCAGAGCGGCTGTTTCACTGGCCGCTGGGCAGACGCCCGGACGATCACCCCTCGCTGAGCGATCTGGGATTATAGAATTTCGCATCACTCCGGGATGCCCCGGAGTGGTGAATTACAGTGCGCCCAGCTGTTTCATCAGCGTCAGGTTGTCTTCAATATGCCAGTTAGCCACAATTTTACCTTCGCGGATTTCATAGATATCCGTGGCGATAAAATCTATTTTTTGCCCCTTCCCCTTCAGCTTGCCAAAAGTCCCGGTGAATGTGCCGTAAAAATGCAAATGGGAGACCACGCGGTCGCCGGAAATAATCATCTGCTCAACCTCACAGCGTAAATCCGGCACTGCCGTGCGAAACGCACGCGAGGCTAAAATAGCGCCCTCCGGCCCCTGCTTACGACCTTCCGGCGGCGTTTTATCAATAAAATTCGCTGCCAGGGCATCACGCGCCAGGGATTCTTCTCCGGTGTTCCAGAACGTGGCATATTCTCTGGCAACGGCTTCATTCGCTGTTAATTGCGTCCGGGACAGGCTCTTATCCACAATAAGCTGCTGTGGTTTCACCCATTCTGACTGCGCCGAATACGCGCCGCCCGACAGTCCAACAAAAATAAGCGCCGCGAGGGCGGGACGAAAAGTTTTCAAAGCGTTCATCTTCTTTCTCACCATTTTTTACGTTACTCGATAACCCTGTATTGTGGGTAATCGGTATATCCCCTCCCGGCGCCACCAAACAGCGTGGCGGGATCCCGCACCTCTGCCAGCGGCAACCGGTGCGCCAGCCGGTGGGGTAAATCCGGGTTGGCAATAAACGGTCGTCCGAAGGCAATTAAATCGGCATAGCCCGCCGCAAGTATTTTTTCGGCTTTTGCAAGGTCATAGTTACCCGCGACGATCAGCGTCCCGCTAAAGGTCTCGCGAAGTGACTGACGGAATTGTTCGGGGATCTGCGGCGCATCGTCCCAGTCGGCTTCCGCCAGGTGGATGAACGCAATCCCTTGTTGTTCGCACCAGGCCGCAAGCGCGAGTATGGCTTCAGAGACCTGCGGATCGTTCATCCCGCGCTGGGTGATAAACGGCGAAAGACGAATGCCTGTTCGCTCGTGACCAATGGCCTCAGCAATGGCGCTTAACACTTCCTGAGCAAAGCGGATCCGATTCGCCAGCGTGCCGCCGTACTCATCCGTGCGTATATTGGATGTCTGGCGCAGGAACTGGTCGATTAAATAACCGTTACCGCCGTGAACCTCCACGCCATCAAATCCGGCCTGAACGGCATTCAGCGCGGCCTGGCGATAGTCCGCGACGATGCTGTGAATGTTCTTGCGCGAAAGCGCTCGCGGCTGCGGGCAGTCCACCATTTGGCCTTCGCCCTTTTCATTCACCACCCATACCTGCGCGTCCGGCGCCAGCGCTGACGGGGCGACGGGCTGGCCGTCCTGATGAAAACTGGCGTGGGACATTCGCCCGACGTGCCAGAGCTGAGAAAAAATGAGTCCGCCCGCCTGATGCACGGCGCCTGTGATGAGTTGCCATCCTGAAACCTGCTCCGGCGAATGCATGCCGGGCGTCCAGGAGTATCCCTGACCCTGAGACGAGATCTGCGTGGCTTCGGTGATGATTAACCCCGCGCTGGCCCGCTGCCGGTAATATTCCGCCATCAGCGCAGAGGGAATATTGCCCGGCTGAAGGGAACGCGCACGGGTCATCGGCGCCATGACGATACGATTTTTGAGGTCCTGCGAACCTAACCTGTAGCGTTCAAAAAGTGAGGTCTGTTTCATGTTTCATCCCTTATGGTTTGGATGAAACCACTTTACAGACGGCATCTGCTTTTGATAATTACGCTAAAATCAGATGCACTTTTCGGAAAAAATGAATAATGGGAAAACTCGAAGACATGGCCCTGCTGGTTGAAGTCGCTGAGGCCGGTGGCCTTTCCGCTGCCGGACGACGCCTGTCGCTTTCCCCTGCCACCATGACGGCCAGGCTGAAGGCGATTGAAGAGCGCTACCAGACCCGCCTGTTCCATCGCTCAACGCGGTCCATCACCCTGACCCGTGCTGGCGAAGAGTTTTACCATGCCGCACTGCGCGTGCTGGAAGAGGTACGCCATGCCGAGTCGTTACTGACACAAAAAGAAGGCGTGCTAAGCGGTAATATTCGCCTTTCTGCCCCCTCTGACTTTGGCAGGCAATACCTTAGCCCCGCCGTGGTTGAGTTTTCCCGCCACCATCCCGACGTGAAATTTTTCATCTCGTTAAGAGAGCACGTTGAGGACCTGGTCGCTAACCGGCTCGATATGAGCGTGCGCTTCGGCAACCTCCCGGACAGCAGCCTTGTCGTCAAAAATATTCGCCCCAATCATCGGGTACTGGTCGCCTCCCGGGCCTATCTTACCGCCCATGGTGTCCCGGCCACGTTTGCGGAGTTAGCCCATCACCGGTGCCTGGCGCTTGAGTCGCAGGGCGTGGTGATGAACGAATGGCGCTTCGAGACTGAGGGCAAGGAAACGGTCGTTCGTGTCGATCCTGCCATGGTGTGTGACGACGGCGCGCTGCTTCGTCAGTGGGCCCTCAGCGGGGCGGGCATCGCGGGGAAATCGTGGTGGGACGTCAAAGACGACGTTGAGACAGGAAGACTCACGGTGCTGTTTGCCGACAGCTTCACCGGCTTTAGCCGATACGACCGCAAAGATGTCGGGCTGCAGTTTGTCTACCCGCAGCGCACCCTGCAGCCGCTTCAGGTCACGGCGTTCAGTCAGTTTTTTCTCGACTGGCTTAAAAAACAATAACGCCAAAAAACGGTGATACACTACCCCTCACCGGGTCATCGTCCCGTCTGGATGACCTGGTACGAAAACACAGGTAACCAAAATACAAAATGGTCACTCGTTGTTAATCGTAACCTGTCACGCTAAGCTTAAATAATGACTAAAAATATGCCTACCCCATCATCACGTGGTCCACTTGACCACACTGTCAGAGAGCAAATTGTCGAAGCGGCTTTTGAGCACTTCGGCCACTACGGCTATGAAAAAACCACCGTGGCCGAGCTGGCCAAATCTATCGGTTTTTCTAAGTCCTACATTTATAAATTTTTTGAGTCCAAACAGGCAATTGGTGAAGTGATCTGTGCTAACCGCCTGGAACTGATCATGGCGGCCGTGCTTTCCGCCATCGAGGACGCGCCCTCGGCCAGCGAAAAATTGCGCCGTCTTTTCAAAGCGCTAACTGAAGCAGGCAGCGAGCTGTTCTTCCACGATCGTAAGCTTTACGACATTGCCGCCGTCGCCGCACGCGAACAGTGGCCCTCAACGGAACGGTATGCAGAAAGCCTGATGAAGCTGATTGAGAGCATCATCATCGAAGGCAGGCAGGCCGGTGAGTTCGAGAGAAAAACGCCGCTGGACGAGGTCACCCAGGCCATTCACATGGTGATGTGTCCTTACATCAATCCCGTACAGCTGCAGTACAACCTCGAAACAGCCCCGGCTGCGGCAGTGCTGCTCTCTTCACTGATTTTACGAAGCCTGGCCCCCTGATTTGTGACCATTGACAATATTGGTCACTAGTCAGAGAATGCGGATACCGTTCTGTTACGTCAAAAAGGTTTCCCATGCTCAGTCTCACTTCAGCCCGCGTTGCCGTTTGTCTCCTGCCGTTCGCCCTGGTGGCATGCGGCGATACGTCTTCGAGTGACGATCCGCGCACTCAGCCGCCGCTTGTCAGATCCGCCTCTGTCGCACTTGCCAGCGACACAGCCCGCGCCTTCACGGGCGTGGTGGTCGCCAGAACGCAAAGCGATTTAGGTTTCAGGGTGCAGGGAAAAATCCTCGAACGTCTGGTGGATACCGGGCAGACCGTCAAACAGGGTCAGCCGTTGCTGCGCCTTGACCCGGTGGATCTGAAATTACAGGCCCAGGCACAGCAGCGCGCGGTGGACGCTGCCCAGGCACGCGCGCGCAAAGCGTCCAGCGATGAGGCGCGCTATCGCGGCCTTGTGGCCTCTGGCGCCGTGTCCGCCGCGGAGTATGACCAGATCAAAGCCGCTGCGGATACGGCCAGAGCGGAGCTCAGCGCTGCCCGGGCACAGGCTAGCGTGGCGCAAAACGCCACGGGCTATGCCCTACTGCTGGCGGATGCAGACGGCGTGGTGATGGAGACCCTCGCCGAACCGGGTCAGGTGGTCAGCGCCGGTCAGGTGGTGATCCGGCTCGCCAGAGCGGGACAGCGCGAAGCGCTTGTACAGTTCCCGGAGACCCTGCGTCCTGCCGTTGGCAGCGCCGCGCAGGCCACGCTGTATGGCAATGAAACACACCCGGTCAGCGCAACACTGCGCCTGCTGTCTGATTCCGCCGACGCCACCACCCGCACCTATGAAGCACGCTATGTCCTGGAAGGCGCTCTGGCAAACGCACCGCTGGGGGCAACCGTCACGCTCCAGCTCGCCGTGCGCCAGCAGGGTCAGGTGATGCAGGTTCCGCTGGCCTCCCTCTACGATGCAGGCAACGGTCCCGGCGTCTGGCGCATTTCCGATCGGTCAGCAAAAGTCGCCTGGACGCCCGTTACGGTGCAGAGCGTGGGGGACGATGCCGCGCAGGTCACGGGAGGCGTGAAGCCCGGGGAGAAGATTGTTGCGCTGGGTGCCCATCTTCTGCATGAAGGTGAGACCGTCAGGCTGGCCGAACAACGTCATGCCGGCCTCGCGGAGACCACGCCATGAGCGAAAACCGCTTCAACCTGTCAGCGCTCGCCGTTCGCGAGCGTTCAGTCACGCTGTTTCTGATCGTTCTCGTAACAATTGCCGGTATTTACGCCTTTTTTGGCCTTGGACGCGCAGAAGATCCACCCTTCACGGTGAAGCAGATGACGGTGATTACCGTCTGGCCGGGCGCAACCGCGCAGGAAATCCAGGATCAGGTTGCCGAACCGCTGGAAAAGCGCCTGCAGGAACTCAAATGGTATGACCGCACGGAAACCTATACCCGCCCCGGCATGGCCTTTATCACGTTGTCATTGCAGGACAAAACGCCGCCCGCTGAGGTGCAGGACGAGTTCTACCAGGCGCGGAAGAAACTGGGAGATGAAACCCGGCGTCTCCCGTCCGGCGTCATCGGGCCGATGATCAATGACGAATTTTCAGATGTTACCTTCGCCCTCTTTGCCCTGAAAGCGAAAGGCGAACCGCAGCGGCAGCTGGTACGTGATGCCGAAAGCCTTCGCCAGCAGCTCCTGCACGTCCCGGGCGTGAAGAAGGTGAACATTATCGGTGAGCAGGCTGAGCGGATTTACATCTCCTTCTCGCATGACCGTCTGGCAACGATGGGGCTCTCAACCCAGGATATCTTCACTGCGCTCAACAGCCAGAACGCCCTGGCCGCTGCTGGTTCCATTGAGACCCGGGGCGCGCAGATTTTTATTCGCCTCGACGGTGCTTTCGACGAACTGCAAAAGATCCGCGATACCCCCTTTGTGGCTCAGGGCAAGACCCTCAAACTGTCCGATGTGGCCACGGTTGAACGGGGCTACGAAGATCCCCCGACGATGCTGATCCGTAATCAGCATGAGCCCGCCCTTTTGCTGGGCATTGTGATGCGTGAAGGCTGGAACGGTCTGACGCTGGGTAAAGCGCTGGATGCAGAAGCGGCGAAAATTAATGAGGGCCTGCCGCTCGGCATGACCCTGACCAAAGTCACCGATCAGTCCGTGAATATCCGCTCGTCGGTCGACGAGTTTATGATCAAATTCTTCGTCGCCCTGCTGGTAGTGATGGTGGTCTGTTTTGTCAGCATGGGCTGGCGCGTGGGCGTGGTGGTGGCAGCGGCGGTCCCGCTCACGCTGGCGGTGGTCTTTGTGGTAATGGAGGCCGCAGGAATAAACTTTGACCGCGTCACGCTGGGCTCTCTGATCCTCGCGCTTGGCCTGCTGGTTGACGACGCCATTATCGCCATCGAAATGATGGTGGTGAAGATGGAGGAAGGTTACGACAGAATCAAAGCCTCCGCCTACGCCTGGAGCCACACTGCCGCGCCCATGCTGGCGGGTACGCTGGTGACGGCCATTGGCTTTATGCCGAACGGCTTTGCCCAGTCGACCGCCGGGGAATACACCAGCAACATGTTCTGGATTGTCGGCCTCGCCCTGATTGCCTCCTGGTTTGTCGCCGTGGTGTTCACGCCGTATCTGGGCGTGAAGATCCTGCCAAATATTCCGGTCGTGGAAGGTGGCCATGCCGCCATCTATAACACGCCTCGGTATAACCGTTTTCGCCTGCTGCTTGGCCGCGTTATCGCCAGAAAATGGCGGGTGGCTGGCTCGGTCGTCGCCATTTTTATCCTCGCCGTGCTCGGTATGGGGCTGGTAAAAAAACAATTTTTCCCGACCTCCGATCGCCCGGAAGTGCTGGTAGAAGTCCAGATGCCCTACGGTACCTCGATTGCGCAGACCAGCGCCGCCACCGCAAAAATTGAAGCCTGGCTGAGCAAACAGCCGGAAGCCAAAATCGTTACCGCCTATATTGGACAGGGTTCACCCCGTTTTTATCTGGCGATGGCCCCCGAGTTGCCCGATCCGTCTTTTGCCAAAGTCGTGATCCTCACAGACAGCGAGACCTCACGCGAGGCGCTCAAGTTCAGGCTTCGGCAGGCGGTCGCGAGCGGCCTTGCGCCGGAAGCCCGCGTGCGGGTAACGCAGCTGGTGTTTGGCCCGTACTCGCCCTTCCCGGTGGCCTGGCGCGTTTCAGGACCGGATGTCGCAACCGTGCGTGGCATCGCTGATAAGGTGAAAGCCGTGCTGGAGGCAAGCCCGATGATGCGCACCGTCAACAGTGACTGGGGCTCGCGCGTGCCTGTATTACATTTCACCCTCGACCAGAACCGCCTGCAGGCGACGGGATTAACGTCCAGTGACGTCGCCCGCCAGCTCCAGTTTCTGTTGTCCGGTGTGCCTGTTACCGCCGTACGGGAAGATATCCGTTCGGTAGAGGTGATGGGCCGCGCCGCGGGAGATATCCGCCTTGATCCGGCAAAAATCGAGGGGTTCACCCTGGTCGGCAATGCGGGACAGCGTGTTCCGCTGTCCCAAATCGGCAAGATTGAGATTGGCATGGAAGATCCGATCCTGCGCCGTCGCGATCGCACACCGACCATTACCGTGCGGGGCGATATCGCCGACACGCTTCAGCCACCGGATGTGTCGGTTGCCATCATGAAGCAGCTCCAGCCGATTGTTGATGCGCTGCCAGCCGGATACCGCATCGACATGGCGGGGTCGATTGAGGAATCAGGTAAAGCCACACAGGCCATGCTCCCGCTGTTCCCGATCATGATTGCCCTGACGCTGCTGATCATCATTTTGCAGGTGCGTTCGCTCTCGGCGATGGTAATGGTGTTTCTTACCGCGCCGCTGGGGTTGATTGGCGTGGTCCCCACCCTGCTGATGTTTAATCAGCCGTTTGGCATCAACGCCCTGGTGGGCCTGATCGCCCTGTCAGGCATTCTTATGCGCAATACCCTGATTCTGATCGGGCAAATCGACCATAACCAGAAGGCGGGCCTCGATCCGTTCCAGGCGGTGGTTGAGGCGACGGTCCAGCGCGCGCGCCCGGTATTACTGACCGCGATGGCTGCCGTGCTGGCGTTCATTCCCCTGACACATTCGGTGTTCTGGGGAACGCTGGCCTGGACGCTGATCGGCGGAACGTTGGGGGGAACCATCATTACGCTCGTCTTCCTGCCGGCGATGTATGCAATCTGGTTCCGGATCCGCCCTGCGGAACAAGGCGTGCAGCTCCCTGCTGAAAACGTGTAAACTACCCTCAGTAATTAACTGACCCGAGGAAAACATGGTTGTTAAGCGCTTAAGAAAAGAGGATCGCCGCGTGCAGCTGCTGGAGGTGGCGCGTGGCATTGTCCGCCAGCAAGGCACGGAGGCACTGACGCTGGGTTACCTGGCGGAACGGGCCAACGTGACAAAGCCGATCCCCTACGACCACTTTGGCGATCGCGAAGGGCTGTTGATGGCGCTGTACCAGGATTACAGCGATCGGCAGTTGAAAAAATTCCGTGAAACGCTGGCGGTAGACAGCAAAACGCTGGAAAAGACGATCCGCTTTTTCAGCGCCGCCTATATCGATTGCGCCATAACCGCGGGGCCCGAAACGGGCCCCATCGCCGCGGCGCTCTCCGGGTCCCACGCGCTGCAGACCTTCCGGGAAGCGTGCGTGGCAGAGTGTGCCGACTGCCTGCGCACCGCGCTTTCTCCTTTTGTTGTGCTAAAAGGTGTTCAGGGGGAAGCAGTGCTGACGGCCATTTTGGGCGCTGCGGACGCGCTCAGCGCCGCCGCAGGGAGCGGTGCGCTCGCCCGAAATGTTGCGGAAGATATGCTCAGCGGCGCCATGTCCGGCGTGCTGGAGACCTACGCGAAAAGCACAAAATGATCGTAGCAGGCAGATTGACAGTTAAGTTACCAATAGTAATATAGGTAGCAATTCACTCCCTGCTGAGGTTGCTATGTCTGCTAAAGATGTCATCAAAAATGCGCTGATCGTGACGGCTCACCCTGTCGAAAACTCGCTGTCTCATTCACTGGCCGATCGCATTGCCGGACAGCTTCGCGAACAAGGTATGCAGGTTGAAAGGGCTGACCTGCATGCCGAAGGTTTTAATCCGGCCATGTCGCGCGCCGATCTGGATTTTTATCATGGCGAACCCGGCGCCCTCCCCGACGATATTCTGCGCGAGCAGCAGCGCGTTGAGCGAGCGGATATGCTGGTGTTTGTCTTCCCGGTGTACTGGTGGTCGGTTCCCGCGCTGTTGAAAGGCTGGTTCGATCGCGTATTAACCCTGAACTGGGCGTATAAGGTAGCCGACGACGGCCGGATTGTGGGCAACTTACGGGATGTTCCCGTCCGCCTGATTGCCACTGGCGGCAGCGATCTCACCGGATTTGATAAACACGGCTACTCGACGGCGATTCAGACGCAAATCATCGAAGGTGTATTTGGCTTCTGCGGGTTGAAGAACGTCACGCTCGATATTCTCTACCAGGCCGATACGGCAACACCTGCTCAGGTTGAGGATTTTCTGCAAGGAATCAATCTTGCGGATTAATATCAGCCTGTGATTGAAATTTCCCGGCGCACCTCATCGCGCGCCGGGCACAGATGAGAACCCTTACAGGGTAAAACCCCCATCACCCACTTGCGCCTGCGCGTACCATTGCATCAGCTTTTCGGTACCGGGTGCGTTTTCAGCAGGTGCCCATGGGGCAAAATCAGGCCCGGCAACAGGCTGATATCCGCCGTGTTTAACCTCAAAAACAACGCCACCTTTATCCAGTGACAGCACGGCATGCCAGGTGCCCGCCTCCATCTCCAGCACCTTGCACGCTTCACCCAACACCACGCGCTGAGTCACATTACCGTTGTCATCAAAATTCAGCACCAGAAAGCGGCCACTGAGCGCTGTCAGCAATTCAAAGGTATGCGGGTGGCGATGCGGGCGAACATAGGTGCCAGGCTCCATGGCAATGGCCAGGCGCTGAACCGGGTCGCTCAGTTCAGGGTGTAAATTACGATGCGCACGTAAGCGAGGGGAAATGGCGGCCTGCTCGCTCTGTTGCTGCAGATCGCTGAAAGTAATCTGTTTCATATACACCTTTGTGAATGGGGTCAGCTGACGGCACCCCGAGTGCCGCAAGGCGTTATACCATTCTGAACAGACTGTGGGCTACGGCATTTGTGAAACAAAACGCTGCCTGAGTTATCGGCCTGAAGGCTGAAAATGGGCCTCAAAGAAGGGTGACGGACTCATCCAGCCAGCCGGGAAGATGGTCCCTGTACCAGTTAAGGTAGATATTCAGATCAGGCTTTTTCCTTTCGTGCAGTAATAACACGACTTCAGTGACAATCCATGCTTTGGCGATAGTGATTTCTCTGGCTAACTTGTCTGCAACGGAATGAGCAGTAAATAAACAGTAGCGTTCGGCAAGCTGCAAAATGCTTTGTCTTGTACCCATCCCTTTCACCAGCGGAGCAAGGTCGATAGCCGGACTGCCCGTGCCGAACCTTTCCCAGTCAAAAAGGATTACATCGCCGTTTTCTCTTCTGCCCCAGTTACCCGCATTCGTATCACCAGAAATCAAACATTCCTGACTAAACAAAACGCTGCCCGCCTGGTGAAAATAGCGCAACTGCCGCTCAATGCGGACGGGTAATTCCAGAAGAGACAGCGATCTTTCAAGCGATGACTCAGGCCAGCTATGGGGGTGATAAATCCATGCGGGGTCGGCAGGATAATCGTGAAGGCGTGAAAGTCGTCTCAATATTTCGTCAGCAGTAACCTCATCCTGGGAGATCTTATGCGGAACGTACTCGAGCCTCAGGACGTGTTGATGAGGATCTGCGTGCAACAGTCGAGGTGATTCAACAGCCCTCTTGAGTGGCTCCGCCGCACGCTCATAAAAGCAGTATTCAACATCACTAACAGGGCTTTTTTCAATTATCTGATTGCCATGTTGATCCGTCAAAAGGCGTACCTTTGCTGCGCCCATTCTGGATAAGTTGTCGGTAGACATACCATCCTCATTCGATACGTTCGGTTTCTGGTCGTAAGTATAGCGTGATGGGATAAATAAGATGTTGAGTAAAACTCACACTGATGCTCACTATTTATCGTTTTTCAAACGTAATCACGTTAAATACCATCAGGTCATTATCCCTTTCAAATTATAAATACCACTCTGCCTGTATGGAGCACCTATGACACTCGATGTTTTACTCCCGGTCATGAAAATTATCGCGCCGCATAAAAATAATATCGCCGAAAGCTTACATGACTTAATTAAAATACTGTCAGCAGAAAAAGAACATTCCGAAGCGCTGTCCCCCTTTATTCATCGACTGCATCTGCTCTCTTTCGCCCAGAGCGCGCCGGGTAACGCCGAGGCGCTGCTCGCGGCGCATCTGCCAAAAGAAGATGGGCTCCTTCCGCTGCTTGACTTCGCGGACTGGCCCCGGGTGCGTTACGCCGCATCAGGTGAAGTACAGACGCCTGAGTCTGAGGCTTATTTTCAGAAAATAACAACGGCTGCCAATCTGTTACGTTCAGCATTGATTGATGCTGAGCGCGAAAAAGGTACGCCTGCGCTTTATATTATCGATAAATTGCTTAATCTGAACAGCGCGCTGCCGGAAAGATATAAACACATGGCAAATATTCCCTACGCCTGATGTTATGCCTGTGTCCGTCCTTTTTGCCGGGTGACGCTGCGCTTACCCGGACTCTGTTGCAGGCCCGTGCAAGCGTAGCGCCGCCGGGCGAAGGTGACTATTCAACGTTCAGACAGACAATATCCAGAGCAGGAACCACTGGCGTATGGAGGTTAAGCCAGTCCCGCAGACGTTCGATACTGTGTGTTCTGAGTGAGTTTTTCGGCCAGACAAGATAATAGCCGTCGCCTGTGTCGATGGCTTCCCTGAAGGGTAATGCAAGCAGTCCGCTTTTCAGGGCTTCCAGCGTGAGCCGAAGATCGGCCATCGCAATACCATGCCCGTGCATGGCGGCAAGACTTCCCTGCTCCAGGGTGTCGAACACGATCCCGCCACTCATGTCGAGCCCCGGATATAACCCGGTCCTTTTCAGCCAGCGTTTCCAGTCCCGTCTGTCCTGAGAGGGATGGATAAGATCGCACTGCGAAAGTTGGTGCCGGGCAGACTCCAGCAAAGACGGCGTACACACCGGAATGAGCCATTCACTGAAAAGCAACCGACTCTCCGTTGACTCGCCAAAGTAGCCATTGCCGAGGAGGATCGCGCAATCATAAGGCTCGCGGCTGAAGTCTACGGTGTCAAAGTCCATCCAGACGCTGGCGATTTCAACTTTAGGTTTTGCATGGTTCTCGCGAAAGGATTTGAGGACATTCAGAAGCCAACGCATCGCAAGGGTGCTGGGCGCTTTAAGGCGCAACAGATGATTTTCACTTCGGAATGCGCGACAGGCCCACTCGATATTCGAGAAACTTTCGCTAAGCTGTCCTGCCAGGATACGCCCGGCGTCGCTGACCTCGACTCTCGGCCCCTGCCGTTTAAAGAGCTCACAGTCAAACCACGTTTCAAGCGTCCGGACATGCCTGCTGACCGCACCCGGTGTGATATTGAGCACTTCAGCGGCTTTGCTGAAGGAGTTCAGCCGCGCGGCTACTTCAAAAGCGCGCAGAGCATACAGCGGAGGTAAGGACATAATTTCCCTTTAAGTGATGAATATTCATCGCGTTATTTTTTCGGCTAATAACCGTTGGGCGGTTACTCACGGGATTAATGTGTCCGATCTTGTCGCCGGGTACAACACCTGTATTCACAAGCTTATATTTCGCTTAAGTTCAGACACGAAAAAAAAATACCAAAACTGGCAGTTGATTCTTATTTGTATGACTTTTAAGATTTGTCTGCAACTCATTGATTAATTTGATTTAGGGAAATAAAAATGACAAATAAAGTCGTTGCGGGAATGATGATGGCCGCGTTTTCAGGGGCAGTATATGCAGGACCAGCACAAGTCACTCCGGATTTTTCACCAGAGAGTTTAACGGTTTCAGCCTCTACCGGGATGCTGAGCGGAAAATCTCACGAGATGGTTTATGACGAAGTGACAGGAAGAAAAATTAGCCAACTGGACTGGAAAATTAAAAATGTCGCCATTCTGAAAGGCGATATTTCCTGGGATGCTTACTCCTTTTTGACACTAAACGCCCGCGGCTGGACATCCCTCGCATCAGGCTCTGGTCATATGGATGACTATGACTGGATGAATGCAAAACAATCCTCCTGGACAGATCATTCGAGCCATCCAGCGACGAACGTTAACTATGCCAATGAATACGATCTCAACGTAAAAGGTTGGATCTTCCAGGGCGATAATTATAAAGCGGGCGTTACCGCAGGTTATCAGGAAACCCGCTTCAGCTGGACGGCGACTGGCGGTACTTACAATTACGATAACGGCACCTATAAAGGGAACTTCCCGGCAGGCGAACGCGGCATTGGTTATAGCCAGCGTTTCTCCATGCCATATATTGGTCTTGCAGGACAGTACCGATTTAATGACTTTGAGTTTAATGCCCTGTTTAAATTCAGTGACTGGGTCCGTGCGCATGATAACGATGAGCACTACATGCGCGATCTGACCTTCCGTGAGAAAACTACCGATTCCCGCTATTATGGCGCATCGGTCGATGCCGGGTATTATGTCACTCCGCATGCCAAAGTATTTGCTGAATTTACCTATAGCAGCTACGAAGAAGGTAAAGGCGGTACGCAGATTATTGATACCAATACCGGGCAGTCCGGTTCTATTGGTGGGGACGCTGCGGGTATTTCTAACCACAACTATACCATTACAGCGGGTCTGCAATATCGCTTCTAATCCAGGCGAAACGCAGTCGATTGTTAATACAGTTCAGGCCCCTGATGGGGCCTTTTCTGCGCTAACCTCGCATGTCAAAGCCGGATTTTTGAAAATCTCTGTAGACTTCCGGATTATTGAAGGCCGGGAATGTGGCTTTTTGGGCTGCTGATTTTAGCGCTTCGCACCAGGCTTTATTGCCGTCGCTGGTTGAGATAGCTAACGCCGTGCCATCCTGAGCAAATTCAATATGCAACCGGCATTTTTTCCCTTTCCACTTTTGCGGCTCGTCAATTTTGTCTTCTATTGCCGCCTTGATCGCCCGTGCCTGCGCCCCCCATTCATCCTGATCGTCCCAGCGTCCGGAACCACAAGACCCCGTTGCCGTGGTCTTATGGCACCCGGAAGGATGTAACGGCGCGCATCCCGCAGCCAGGCTCGCCACAATGGCCAGCATCACGATTTTCTTTACTGTGTCAGACACGCCCACGTCTTGCTCCCTAAATCCATTTAAACCTCAACAGTGTTGGCCTATTCTTTCGTAACTGGTGGTCGCTACTCAACTACTAATAATTAGCCTGTCAGTGCGGCACGGATCGCCGATTCCATTTTCTCGGGCGTGGTCATCGGTGCAAAACGTTTGAGCGGTTTACCGTTGCGTCCAATCAGGAATTTCGTAAAGTTCCACTTGATCCGCCCACCCAGCACGCCGGGCAATTCCTCTTTCAGGTAACGAAACAGCGGGTGCGCGGCGGCGCCATTGACCTCTATTTTCTCGAATATCGGAAAACTGACACCGTAGTTTATGTGGCAGGTTCTTGAGATGTCGTCGGCGCCGCCGGGCTCCTGTTTACCGAACTGATTACAGGGAAAGCCAAGCACGACAAATCCCTGAGGCGCGTATTTCTTGTATAACGCTTCAAGAGCAGCGTACTGCGGCGTAAAGCCACACAGGCTAGCCGTATTCACGACCAGCACCACCTTACCCTCGTAGTCGGCCATAGCGACCGGTCGGCCATCAAGGCGGGTGGCTGTAAATTGATAAAAATGCGACATACCGGCAACCTCAAAGCGGAATGTATTCACCCTCAACATTACCACATAGCACGTGATTCGGATCTTTACAGCCACTGAGCGACATTGAGGATTAAAATATCTATACGCCGCTATATAAGTCCCAATACGTGCTACTTTCCCGATAAAATGTGTCTTTCAGCCGTTAATACTCAAGGATGATTGAAAATTTGCGTCACATGGAACCCCTCAGGTAAATGAGGTACGGGATGAGGTAATAAAGGATCAAAATACAGACCTTCGTAGCAGGCAATCCAGTGGCGAGCCCCACTCGTAACATTATCCCAGCGGCCATGAAATATACCATTATTTTTCGGTTCACTGGCCCCGTCGTGTTTTATAAACGAAACATTCTCCAATCCGATATAAAGCAAAAATCGTTTCATTTGCGCAAGATTGACACGTTTATATTTATCACAGAAACCTTTTTCCATTGCAATGTGTAACGTTTCTTCATAAGTTTTTTGAAGTAAACGGGCCATAACAGCAATACCACACCCTTCATGCTGACAAGGTTGTTGGATATGCTTATAAGTCATTTTCATCGGAATCATCCATTTTTATTTTCAGGAATTACGTTTAATCCATAGATTATTATCGGCCACCTGAAGCGTTTCTTGATAACACTAGCGCGTTGCGATGTAAGACCGGTTAAGAAACCATCTTCACCGACTCAACCAGCGGTTAAATTTCAGCAATGGATTGCGTGGGATCAGGTCTGTGAGTAAAATCCAATCTTTCGGGTAAAGAAAATGACTGTTGCTGATTCACTTCTCACTTTCTCCTTCGCTGCACTCCTGCTCACTCTCACGCCTGGCCTGGATACGGCTCTGATTCTTCGAACGGCCTGCGCTGAAGGGGGACGAAAAGCTATTCACACTGCGCTTGGCATCGATGCTGGCTGTTTTATATGGGGAGCGCTGGTCGCTTTGGGGCTTGGTGCTCTGCTGGCCGTTTCTGAGCTGGCATACACCGTGCTGAAAATTTGTGGTGCAGCCTATTTAAGCTGGCTGGGCTTACAGCTGCTGGTACGTCCCCGATCGTCTTTCGGTCTCAGCGACGGCAACCATGCTTCTCATGGGAACTGGTTTATGAGAGGGATGATGGGTAATGTGCTCAACCCCAAAATGGGTATTTTCTATGTCTCTTTTTTGCCTCAGTTTATACCTGCCGGACACTCTCCTTTACTCTGGACGTTTTTGCTGGTCAGTATCCACGTGACAATCGGCACGATATGGTCAGTGACGCTTATTTTATCGACACATTTTGCATCAGGCATCCTGAAGAGAAGTGGCGTGATCAAGGTTATGGACAGGGCAACTGGAGGCTTGTTTTTGTGCTTCGCGGCTAAACTGGCGCTAAGCACAAGATAAGTCTCTTTCGTCCGCTTCTGCCGCGAAGCGGACCTCTCCTTACACCGCCGACTTCGGCCGTAAATTCTCATCAAACGTCAGCCGTTTCCGCTCTGGCTCAACCTCACGCAGCGGCTCTACCTGATGCATCGTCAGCTTGCAGCGTTCCACCAGCACCTGATACTCCCGCGTGCCCTGCTGCTTCCAGGCCAGCTCCTGCTCGCTCAGCTCGCGGATCGCTTTTGCCGGGCTGCCGATGATCAAATGGTTGGCGGGCATCTCCGCTTTCGCCTTCACGAACGCCGCGGCGCCGACGATGCTGTTCTCACCAATGACGGCGCCGTCCATCACCACCGCGTTCATGCCCACCAGCGCATTGCGGCGGATCACACAGCCGTGAAGGATCGCACTGTGGCCAATATGCCCGTCCTCTTCCACCACCGTGTCCTGCTCCGGGAAACCGTGCATGACGCAGTTATCCTGAATGTTCGCCCCGTCTTTCACCACGATACGGCCAAAATCACCGCGCAGGCTGGCATTGGGGCCGACATAAACGCCTTTGCCCAGAATCACGTCGCCAATCAGCACCGCCGTTGGGTGTACATAGCTCTCGTCCGGTACCACCGGCGTCAGACCGTCAATTTGATAAACAGGCATCCTCACTCCTTATGCGCATGTCAAGCCGCCAAAGCGTTGATAGTAGAGCGTGCCGGGCACAGGCAGTTCGCCGACGGAGGTTTCGCCCTTCTCGCTGACAAACGCCAGCGCCCCCGGTGCCACACGCTGATAAATATTGATGCAGAGCTGTCGGGCGCTTTGCCCGGCCCAGTGCGCAGGCAGTAACTCCTCCGGCAGCAGCGGGTCTTTTAGCACCACACGACGATAAAAGTGGATCAGTAACAGCTGGATCTGGAAGCAGCGTTCCGGCGTCAACTCTTCCGGCGCGGCCTCTTTCAGCAGCGGCAGCAGCGGGCGGAACGAGGTGATAAACGTCTCGTACATCGCGTTTTGCTCGGTCAACTGCCAGCACTCTTCGACCCGGGAACGCAGCGCGGCGCGGGAGAGCGCCAGCGGCGAGTGGGCTTCAAAGAAAATCACGTTTTCCGCCACGCCGGCATCGTGTAGCAGGGACTGCACATCCGCCAGATGCTGCGACGGCGAGGCCATCAGGCTCGGCGCCAGCGTGCCAAACCCCTGCCAGATAAGCTGTTTTTTGACGTCGGCGAGGGTGTTTTTATCCAGCCCCTCGGAGAGCAGCAGTAACCATTTACCGTCCCAGGCGGGCAGTTCCGCGCGGTAGATCTTATTCTCCGCGCGACGCGTCAGGCGCAGCCCTTTATCGCTCAGGCGGTAAAAACTGCGCCGCCCGATGCGCGAGACGTCGAGCCAGCCCTCTTTGTTGAGGCGGAACAGCGCGGTACGCACGAAGCGTTCACCAAACCCCATCCCTTCCAGCAGGGCGGCCAGACTACCGAGCCAAATCTCACCGCCGCGATGGGAAAGCGCATCACCGTATAACGAGGAAATAAGGGATGTCCCGCTGACTGGAACGGAGCTGACCGCGTGCTGGATAAAGGCGTCGAGTTTATTCATGTGATTCATTCTGTTGTTATTTTTGTCCTGGATGAATCATAGCATAGGACCCTCACCCTGACCCTCTCCCCAGAGGGGAGAGGGGAAAAGACCGCACCGAGCAGTCCCTTCACCCCTTTCGGTGGAGGGAAAAGACCGCACCGTACAGTCCCTTCTCCCCTTCGGGGAGAAGGTCAGGATGAGGGGGGGGGTGTATCAACCGTTGGCCGCCACCTTACGCAGATCAAACACCCGGCAGGCTTTGCCCTCTGAGCGCGGGATACTGCCGCAGTTCACGATCGTCACGTCGGTGGAAATCCCCACCATCGACTTGATGCGGTGACGCAGCTGGTGACACACCTGGCAACGCTGCTCGTGCGTTAGCGTCAGGCTGCTCTCTTTTAGCTCCACCTTCACGGAAAGTGAATCAAGATGCCCACGACGGTTGACCTCCAGCTGGTAGTGCGGAGAGAGGTGTTCGAACTTCACAATCTCCTCTTCCAGCTGTGACGGGAAGACGTTAACGCCGCGGATGATCAGCATATCGTCACTGCGACCGCTGATGCGGTCCATGCGGCGCATGCTGCGCGCCGTCGCCGGCAGCAGACGCGTCAGGTCGCGGGTGCGATAGCGGATCACCGGCAACGCCTCTTTGGTCAGCGTGGTGAACAGCAGTTCGCCCTGCTCGCCGTCATCCAGCGGCGTGCCATCGTTCGGGTTGACGATTTCCGGGTAGAAGTGATCCTCCCAGATGGTCGGGCCGTCAACGGTTTCGATACACTCCATCGCCACCCCGGGTCCCATGACCTCCGAGAGGCCATAGATGTCCAGCGCCGTGATGCCTAAGCGTTTCTCAATTTCGCGGCGCATCGCCTGGGTCCACGGCTCGGCGCCGAAGACACCCACGCGCAGGGAACAACTGCTGGCATCGCCGCCCATCTGCCGCTCCAGCTCCTCAATCAGGTTTAGGCAGTAGGAGGGCGTCACCATGATCATATCCGGCTGGAAATCACGGATCAGCTGCGCCTGTTTCTCCGTCTGGCCGCCGGACATCGGGATCACCGTCGCCCCTAAGCGCTCGGCGCCATAGTGTGCCCCCAGCCCGCCGGTAAACAGGCCATAGCCATACGCCACGTGAATTTTGTCCTTCGCGCTGCCGCCCGCGGCGCGCAGGGAACGGGCCACCAGATTGGCCCAGTTGTCAATGTCGCCTTGCGTGTAGCCGACAACCGTCGGTTTGCCGGTGGTACCGGATGAGGCGTGAATACGCACTACCTGCTCCATCGGCACGGCAAAGGTATCGAATGGGTAGTTATCCCGCAGGTCCTGCTTGGTGGTGCACGGGAATTTACGGATATCCGCCAGCTCTTTGAAATCGTCAGGGTGAACGCCCGCGGCGTCAAACTTGCGTTTGTACATCGGCACGTTGTTCCAGGCGTGATGCAGCGTCCATTTCAGACGCTCGGTCTGCAGCGCCTGTAACTCGTCAATGGAGGCCGTCTCAATCGGATCAAGCTTTGTTGTATTTGTCGTTGTCATTGCAGGGTACTCACATTGAAAATTTGATCAAACACGCTCAAGGATCATGGCAATGCCCTGACCCACACCGATGCACATCGTACACAGCGCGTACCGCCCGCCGCGTCGATGCAGTTCATTGCTGGCTGCCAGCGCCAGCCTGGCCCCGCTCATGCCGAGCGGGTGGCCCAGCGCAATCGCCCCACCGTTTGGGTTAACGTGTGCGGCATCATCCGGCAGCCCCAGCTGACGCAGCACGCCCAGCGCCTGGGAGGCGAAAGCTTCGTTAAGTTCGATAACGTCCATATCGTTAATACTGAGCCCGGCACGCTCCAGCACCTTGCGGGTGGCAGGTACCGGGCCTAATCCCATCAGGCGTGGCGCCACGCCAGCCGTTGCCATCGCCACGATCCTCGTGCGCGGGACTAACCCCTGCGCCAGCGCCGTCTGCTCGCTGGCAACGATCAGCGCCGCCGCGCCGTCGTTGACGCCGGAGGCATTGCCCGCCGTGACTACCCCGTTTTGACGGAACGGCGTTTTCAGTGCGGCCAGCTGTTCAAGCGTGGTGTCCGCACGCGGATGTTCATCCACGCTGAATTCGGTGACCGCGCCCTTTTTACCCGCTACCTGCACCGGCACGATCTCCTGCGCCAGAATGCCGTTCTGCTGCGCCTGTGCGGTACGCTGCTGGCTGCGCAGCGCAAAAGCGTCCTGATCGGCACGACTGATATTTAACAGTTCAGCTACATTCTCTGCCGTTTCCGGCATACTGTCCGTTCCGAAGTGCTGATGCATGAGCGGATTCACAAATCGCCAGCCGATGGTGGTATCAAATATCTCCGCCTGACGCTGAAACGCGGCGGTGGCTTTGCCCATCACAAACGGCGCACGGGACATCGACTCCACGCCGCCCGCAATCAGCAGATCGCCGTCGCCCGCCCTGATAGCGCGTGCGGCAAAACCAATCGCGTCCAGCCCGGAGCCGCACAGGCGGTTGATGGTGGTCCCGGAGACCGTTTGCGGGAGCCCGGCCAGCAATGCCGACATACGCGCCACGTTGCGGTTATCTTCCCCCGCCTGGTTGGCGCAGCCGAAAATCACATCATCTATCCGCTCGAGGTCGAGCTGCGGGTAGCGGGCCAGCAGCGCGCGCAGCGGCACGGCACCGAGATCGTCGGTTCTTACCGTGGAAAGCGCGCCGCCGTAGCGCCCCACCGGGGTTCGAACGCCATCACAAATAAATGCATCACCCATCAGGCCTCTCCTGTCACACTGCCGCCGATGCGGTGAGATTTCCCGCGAAAAAGGGCGACGGTTTTCTGTTGTTGATTTTGGATCTCAATGTCATACACGCCCGTCAGCTTGCCCTGATGCTTCACCCGCGCGGTGGCGGTAAGCGTGTCCCCGGCAAAGCCCGGACGCAGAAAATCAATCGAGCAGCCTGAGGCCACCGCTGCCAGCCCCTGGCTGTTGCAGGCGTAGGCAAAAGCAGTGTCCGCCAGCGAAAACAGCTGTCCGCCGTGGCAAGTGTTGTGCCCGTTGAGCATCTGCGGGGTGATGGTCATGGTCACCACCGCGTAGCCCTCGTCCATCTCGACAATATCCATCCCCATCGCCTGCGCGCAGGCATCCCGTTCGTACATGGCGCGGGCGTTGTGCCAGGCGTTATGACTCATAGCTACTCTCCAGAAGCGCGCGCTGGCGTAGCAGTGAACAGGGGCGATAGCGTTCTTCACCATAATGGCGCTGCAGGTTCTCCAGCAGCGTCAGCAGGCGCTGCCAGCCCAGTCGTTCCCCCCAGGCGATCGGGCCGCTCGGGTAGTTGACGCCAAGACGCATGGCGGTATCGATATCCTTCTCGCTGGCCACCCCTTTTTGCAGGGCATCCAGCGCTTCATTGGCAATCATCGCCACCGTGCGCCAGATCAACAGGCCAGGATAATCGGCGATTTGCACCACCCGTTTTCCCTGCTGTTGCAGGTAGCGGATGACTTTTTGCGTCGAGGTCAGGGGGTTGCTGGCGGCGGCCGCAATCACCGCCACGTCGCCTTCAATGCGGTCTACCACCACCACCGGGCCGCTCAGGCGTAACGCCAGCGCCTGCGCGGTTTCCCCCTGCGTTTCGATGAGATACACATCATCAATTTTTGTGACACTGTCACGTTCTTTCTCAACGCGCATCGGGCTGTAGCTGTCATCTACGGTCTCAATCCACTGTACGGTGGGTTTGTCACCCTGCCAGTCGTAAACGCCCTTCCCGCTCTTTTTGCCCAGCCTTCCAGCCAGCACCAGCTCCTGCTGCACCAGCGAGGGGAGAAAACGCCGCTCCTGCCAGAAGGCGTTAAATACCGAGCAGGTCACCGCAAAATTAACGTCCTGACCAATCATGTCGGTCAGCTCCAGCGGCCCCATCGGGAAACCGCCCCCTTCGCGCAGGGCAGCGTCAATCACCTCTGGTGCTGCCACCTGCTCTTCCAGCGCGCGCCAGGCTTCGGAATAGAACGGACGCGCGACGCGGTTGACGATGAACCCCGGCGTTGACTGGCAGCGAACCGGCTGTTTCCCCCAGTTGAGCGCCAGCTCGCACAGCGCGTCGGCCACTTCCGGGGAGGTCGCCAGCCCGCTGACCACTTCCACCAGCTTCATCACCGGCGCCGGGTTAAAGAAATGCAGCCCCGCGACGCGTTCCGGGTGGTGTACATCCGCCGCGATTGCCGTGATCGAAATGGAAGAGGTGTTGCTGGTCAGTACCGTCTGCGCCGGGCAGATCTCAGCCAGCCGGACAAACAGCGCTTTTTTCACCTCAAGACGCTCAGAAGCGGCCTCTATCACCAGCTCCGCCGTAGAGAGCGCGCTGATATCAGTGACCGGGAGCAGCCGGGCGAGGATCTGTCCGCTGGTATCTGCAGAGAGTTTGCCGCGCGTGACCCGGGAAGCCAGACGCTGGCGGATCCCCTCAATGGCGCGTGAAATCGCATCGGCGGAGATGTCGTAAATCAGCACCTGATGGCCATGGCTGGCAGCAACCTCGGCGATGCCAGCACCCATCGTGCCGCTGCCAATCACGGCGACAGTCCGTATGTTCAACATCTTATTTCCCCGTAAAGTGTGGCGCGCGCTTCGCCAGGAAGGCGCTGACGCCCTCGCGATAGTCGTCGCTGCGCCCGGCCAGACGTTGATAGTCGCGCTCGAGATCGAGTTGAGCGTCCAGGGTGTTGGTTTCCGCGGCATTGATCGCCTGCTTGATCAGCCCCAGTCCGAAGGTCGGCTGCGACGCAAAGTGCAGCGCCATCTGCTGCGCGGTAGCGGAGAGCTGTTCGTCATCCACCACCTGCCAGATCATCCCCCAGGCCTGCGCCTGTTCGGCGCTCAGCTTGTCACCGAGCAGCGCCAGCCCCATGGCACGGGCGCGTCCGGCTACCCGCGGCAGCAGCCAGGTGCCACCGCAGTCCGGGACTAACCCGAGCTTGCTGAAGGCCATCACAAAACTGGCGGAACGCGCCGCAATCACCATGTCGCACCCGAGCGCCAGCGTGGCACCGGCTCCGGCCGCCACGCCGTTGACCGCGCAGATGACCGGCTTCGGCAGTTTTGCCAGGCGACGAACCAGCGGGTTGTAAAAGGTTTCAACGGACATACCCAGATCCGGCGCCGGGCCGTTGGGGTCGACATTACGGTCATTCAGATCCTGACCGGCACAGAAACCGCGTCCGGCGCCGGTGATCAGCAGGCAGCGAACGGTGTCATCACGCTCAGCCTGTTTCAGGCACTCGGCGAGTTGCTGATGCATCACGTCATTGAAGCTGTTCAGACGCTCCGGACGGTTCAGCGTAAGGGTCATTACGCCCTGTTCTACATGACTGAGAATAAATTCCACAATTAGCGTCCTTTAAAGTCGGGGGTGCGTTTTTGTAAGAAGGCGTCGATGCCTTCCCGGCGGTCTTCAGTGGCAGAGAGCAGCGTAAACAGCTGACGCTCCTGGGCCAGCCCGGCCTGCAGCGGCACCTCCTGAGACTGGCGCAGCGCCTGTTTCGCCGTCTGCAGTGCCAGCGGCGAGTGGCGCGCCATCAGGCTCGCCTGCTTCAGGGCATACTCCAGCGTCAGCGCGGCCGGGAAAACATCACTGACCAGCCCGGCGCTCAGCGCCTGCCCGGCGGAAATGCTCTCGCCGGTCAGCACCATTTTGCTGGCCAGCGATTTACCGACGCAGCGGATAAGACGCTGGGTACCGCCCGCGCCGGGCATAATGCCGAGCGTGATTTCCGGCAGGCCAAAACGGGCGTTGTCACCGGCAATCACCACGTCGCACAGCAGCGCCAGCTCGCAGCCCGCTCCCAGCGCGAAGCCGTTCACGGCGGCGATCAGCGGTTTAGGAAAAGCGTTGATACGTGCCCACAGCTGCGGGCGAATATCGTTCAGGGTGGCAGGCAGGTCTTTCTGTGCCATTTCACTGAGATCCGCCCCGGCGGCAAAGCAGCGCTCGTTGCCGTAAATCACGCAGACAGCGACTCCGGTATCCGCTGCGGCGGCCTCAAGCTGCTCCGCCAGCTGCGTTAGCAGCGCATTGTTGAGGGCATTGCGCGCCGCCGGACGGTTCAACGTCAGCTGCAGCACGCGGCCATGACGGGTGACAGTCAGTTCGCTCATGCCATCCCCTTCGCGTCAAAATCCACGATAACGTCAGCGGTAAGCGGCAACGACTGGCAGCTCAGCACATACCCGGCGGCCAGCTCGTCCGGCTCCAGGCTGTAGTTGGTCGCCATGTCCACCTTCCCGCGCAGCACTTTGCATTTACAGGTGGCGCACACGCCGCCCTTGCAGGCATACGGGAGATCCGCCCCCTGGCGCAGGGCGGCATCAAGTATGCTTTCGTCGTCCGCCGTCAGGGTGATTTCACGGTCGCGTCCGTCCTGGCGCACGGTCACTTTCTGACCTTGTGCCTGCACGTGCACCGCGCGTTTAACAGTGATTCCGGCGGTATTGAAGCGCTCAAGATGAATCGATTTATCCGGCATTCCCAGCGCCTTCAGCGCGGCTTCGGCGTCGTCCATCATCGCCGATGGGCCGCAGATAAACGCTTCGTCATACTGGCGGAAGTTGATCAGGGTTTTCGCCAGCGCCTGCAGCTTCTCCCCGTCGATGCGGCCATAAAGCAGGTCGCTGTCCAGCCGCTCCTGGCTGAAGATGGAGACCAGCTGCAGCCGCTGGGGGTATTTGTCCTTCAGGTCCGCCAGCGCCTGGCGGAACATCATGCTCTGGCTGCTGCGGTTGCCGTAGATCAGCGTGAAATGGCTGTTCGGTTCGATCGCCAGCGTCGCGGAGATAATCGCCAGCATCGGGGTGATCCCGGAGCCTGCCGCAATCGTCAGATAGTGCCCCTCGCGCCCTGCCTGCGGCTGGTAGCCAAACTGTCCCTGGGGAACCATCACCTCCAGCGCCATACCCGCTTTGATCTCATCCCGGGCAAAGCGCGAAAAGCGCCCGCCTTCGATGGCTTTGACCGCCACACTGATCTCGCCCGGAGCGCTACTCCGGCAGATGGAGTAGCAGCGGCGCAGCTCATCCCCGCCCAGCGTCGTTTTCAGGGTCAGGTGCTGGCCGGGACGAAAGCGGTAGGCTTCCTGCAGCGCCTGCGGCACCGCGAACGTGATGGTCACCGCATCGCGGGTTTCGGGTTCCACTTTTGCCACTGTTAATGAATGAAACGTTGTCATGGCAGCCTCAAATACATTTGAAATAGTCGAAGGGCTCACGGCAGGCATTACAGCGATAGAGCGCTTTGCAGGCCGTCGAACCAAATTCACTGATAAGCGAGGTGTCGGTGCTGGCGCAGCGCGGGCAGCTCACCCCGGCTGGCGCGTGCGCGTGACAGCTATGGCCCACAGGCGGGCTGATGCCGTATGCCCGCAGGCGCTCGCGCGCGTCGGCGGTCATCCAGTCGGTGGTCCAGGCGGGTTCAAGCTGGAGCACGATATGCACCGGGGTAAAGCCATGGGCGGTCATCGCGTCGCGGATCGCCCCCAGCAGATGTTCCGTTGCCGGACACCCCGAGTAGGTGGGCGTGAAGCCAATAACCCAGCCTTCCCCCTGCGCCTTCACGCTGCGCACCATGCCTAAATCGGTGATGGTGAGTACCGGCACTTCCGGGTCCGGGATCTGGCTTAACAGCGCCCAGATTTGCGGAATTTGCGCAGGCGCGATGTCGACGAGGCGTTGCATAGCGTTCTCCTTTACCACTGCTGACCGGGATACGCGCGCTGGAGATACTGCATTTCCGCCAGCATCGGACCGAGATGTTCGGTATGCAGCCCTTTCTTGCCCCCGGTGCGGTACGCCACCTCTTCGGGCACCCGCAGGCAGGCTTCATTCAGACCGGCAAAAACTTCGCTTTCCCACGGCTGACGCAGCGTGCGCGGGTCAACCGCCACGCCGGCGTCAATCAATTCCAGCTCGACGTCATCCGCCTCAAACAGCTCCGCCGTAAAACGCCACAGGTTGTCGATGGCCTGCTGCATTTTTTGCGCGGAGGTTTCGGTGCCGTCCCCCAGCCGCACCAGCCAGCCGCGGCTAAAGCGCAGGTGGTAGCGTGCCTCTTTAACCGCTTTGGCGGCGATGGCGGCAAGCTGGCTGTCGCGGCTTTGGGTCAGGCGTTCGTACAGCGCGACGTTCCAGGCATCCATCAGATACTGGCGGGCAATCGTGTCGGCGAAGCTGCCGTTCGGCTGTTCCACCAGCAGAAGATTGCGGAACTGACGCTCGTCACGACCAAACGCCAGCGTGTCTTCATCGCCCTGTCCTTCCAGCCCGGCAGCATAGCTCAGGAAATTGCGCGCCTGGCCCAGCAGGTCAAGCCCGATATTGGCGAGCGCGAGGTCAATTTCCAGCTCCGGGGCGTGGCCACACCAGGCGCCCAGACGCTGGGAGAGCACCAGACCGTTGTCGCCCAGACGGAGGGCATAGGCAGTCACTGAATTCATTCTTTGCCTCACATGTGCTCGATGCCGTCGGGGAGGGTGTAAAACGTCGGATGGCGGTAAACCTTGCTTTCCGCCGGGTCGAAGAACTCGCCGCTCTCTTCCGGCTGGGAGGCGACAATCTCGCTCGCCTTCACCACCCAGATAGAGCATCCTTCGCTGCGCCGGGTGTAGGCATCACGGGCATTTTCCAGCGCCATGCGGTCGTCGGCGGCATGCAGACTGCCCACGTGACGGTGGGACAACCCTTGTTTGCTGCGTACGAACACCTCGTACAGCGGCCAGTAGACATTGCTCATGGTTATTTCCTCTTATGCGGCCTGACGGGCGCGTTGTTTTTCAGCATGCGCCAGCGCGGCTTCCCGCACCCATGCCCCCTCTTCCCAGGCTTTACGCTTGGCCGCCAGGCGTTCGTGATTGCAGATCCCGCGTCCGTTAATGACCTCTTCAAACTCCTGCCAGTCGATCTCGCCGAAACGGTAGTGACCGCTCTCTTCGTCAAAGCGCAGATCGGGATCGGGCACCGTCATGCCCAGCATCTCCACCTGCGGCACCGTGTTGTCGACAAAGCGCTGGCGCAGTTCGTCATTACCGAAACGTTTGATTTTCCAGGCCAGGCTGCGGGCGCTGTTCGGCGAGTTGTCATCGTTCGGCCCGAACATCATCAGCGCCGGCCACCAGAAGCGGTTGATGGCGTCCTGCAGCATCTGGCGCTGGGCCTCGCTCCCCTGCGCCAGCGCCATGCAGGCTTCAAAGCCCTGCCGCTGGTGGAAGCTCTCTTCTTTACAAATTTTCACCATCGCCCGGGCATAGGGCCCGTAAGAGGTGCGGCACAGTGCCACCTGGTTGACGATGGCGGCGCCATCTACCAGCCAGCCAATCACGCCGATATCGGCCCAGCTCAGGGTCGGATAGTTAAAAATGGAGGAGTACTTCATCTTGCCGTCGAGCATCTTCTGGTAGAGGTCTTCCCGCGCGCAGCCCAGCGTTTCGGCTGCGCTGTAGAGGTAGAGCCCGTGTCCGGCTTCGTCCTGCACCTTCGCCAGCAGGATCGCCTTTCGACGCAGCGTCGGCGCGCGGGTGATCCAGTTCCCCTCCGGCAGCATGCCGACAATTTCGGAGTGCGCATGCTGACCAATCTGGCGGATCAACGTCTTACGGTAGGCGTCAGGCATCCAGTCCTGAGGCTCAATCGCCGTCTCCTGCGCTATGCGCTGCTCAAACCGTTGTTCTTGCGTCACGTCATCACCTTTATGATTCGTTAGATTGCAAACTAAAGCGTAATGTTGAATCACTTTGTTTTTTAAAAGTTACACAAAGGTTAAATATAACCCCAAGAATTGTTTCCTGGTTTTGTGATGTCGCTCGCAAGGCTTTACCTGAGCGCCTCGCATCACTGCGATGTGAACGCAATAATTCGTCATCCCGGATCACAATGTTAACAATTCATTAAAACTCAGCTTGATTTTTATGATTCACGATCAAACTATTAATAGTGAAATTACGTAACATTTGGAGATAAGCGATGCAGCAGTTAGCCAGCTTCTTGTCCGGTACCTGGCAGTCTGGCCGGGGACGTGAACGCACTATTCATCACGCCATCAGTGGCGAAGCGCTGTGGAGCGTGACCAGCGAAGGGCTGGATATGGCAGCCGCCCGACGCTATGCAATTGAGCGCGGCGGCGAAGCACTTCACGCGATGACCTTTATCGAACGTGCGGCCATGCTGAAGGCGGTGGCAAAACACCTGCTGGGTGAGAAAGAGACGTTTTATGCCCTCTCCGCCCAGACCGGGGCGACGAAAGCAGACAGCTGGGTCGATATTGAAGGCGGCATCGGCACCCTCTTCACTTACGCCAGCCTGGGCAGCCGTGAACTGCCGGATGACACGCTGTGGCCGGAGGATGAACTGATCCCGCTGTCAAAAGAAGGCGGCTTTGCGGCGCGTCACGTTCTGACCTCGAAGTCCGGCGTGGCGGTGCATATCAACGCCTTTAACTTCCCCTGCTGGGGGATGCTGGAAAAACTGGCGCCGACGTGGCTTGCCGGCATGCCCGCCATTATCAAACCCGCGACCGCTACCGCGCAGGTCACGCAGGCGATGGTGAAATCCATCGTGGACAGCGGACTGGTGCCGGACGGCGCCATTAGCCTGATCTGCGGCGGCGCGGGCGATCTGCTCGAACAGCTCGACAGCCAGGACGTGGTCACCTTTACCGGCTCCGCCAGCACCGGACAAAGCCTGCGCGTGCACTCCAATATTGTGGCGAATTCCATTCCATTCACCATGGAGGCCGACTCCCTGAACTGCTGCGTGCTGGGTGAAGACGTCACCCCGGAACAGCCGGAGTTCGCCCTGTTCATCCGGGAAGTGGTGCGTGAGATGACCGCCAAGGCCGGACAAAAATGTACCGCCATCCGCCGCATTATCGTCCCGCAAAACCAGATTGAGGCCGTCAGCCAGGCGCTGATTGCGCGGCTGGAAAAGGTGGTGGTGGGCGACCCGGCGCAGGAAGGGGTGAAGATGGGCGCGCTGGTCAACGCTGAACAGCGCGCGGACGTGCAGGAGAAGGTGAATCAGCTGATCGCCGCTGGCTGTCAGATCCGTCTGGGTGGAAAAGCGGATTTGCAGGCCGCTGGCGCATTCTTCCCGCCGACCCTGCTGTTCTGTCCGCAGCCGGATGAAACCCCTGCGGTCCACGCAACAGAGGCTTTCGGCCCGGTTGCAACCCTGATGCCATATCGCAATGCGCAGCACGCGATGCAGCTTGCCCGCGCCGGCGGCGGCAGCCTGGCGGGAACGCTGGTTACCGCCGATTCGGCCATTGCCCGCCAGTTTATTGCCGGTGCGGCGCGCGCCCACGGCCGTATTCAGATCCTTAACGAGGAATCCGCAAAAGAGTCTACCGGGCACGGCTCCCCGCTGCCGCAGCTGGTTCACGGCGGTCCGGGCCGCGCGGGCGGTGGCGAAGAGCTGGGCGGACTGCGCGCGGTGAAGCACTACCTGCAGCGCACCGCGATCCAGGGCAGTCCGACCATGCTGGCCGCCATTGGCAAACAGTGGGTACGCGGCGCAACGGTGCAGGAAGATCGCGTGCATCCGTTCCGCAAATACTTCGAGGAGCTGCAGCCGGGCGACAGCCTGCTGACGCCGCGTCGTACCCTGACGGAAGCGGACATCGTGAACTTTGCCTGCCTGAGCGGCGACCACTTCTACGCCCATATGGACAAGATCGGCGCGGCAGAGTCGATCTTTGGCGAGCGCGTGGTGCACGGCTACTTCCTGATCTCCGCCGCGGCAGGACTGTTCGTCGACGCGGGCGTCGGGCCGGTCATAGCCAACTACGGTATGGAAAACCTGCGCTTTATCGAGCCGGTGAAACCGGGCGATACCATTCAGGTACGTCTCACCTGCAAACGTAAAACGCTGAAGAAACAGCGTACCGCAGAGGAAAAACCCACCGGCGTGGTGGAATGGGCGGTTGAGATTTTCAACCAGCACCAGCAGGCGGTGGCGCTCTACTCCATTCTGACGCTGGTGGCGCGCCAGCAGGGTGATTTCAGCTAACGCCCCTCACCCTGACCCTCTCCCCAAAGGGGAGAGGAATCCCAGTAATATTTTTTACCGGAAGCGATAAATGTTGCTTCAGGAAAATTAATGGC
>NZ_RXRN01000034.1:0-49484 GCF_003986875.1 Enterobacter sp. WCHEn090032 | reverse complement strand
TCAGCCCGTGGGGAGAGGGAGCAGACACTAAAAACGGCAACATAGTTGCCGTTTTGCGTTTACCTTGTGCGGCCTGATGCCCTCACCCCACCCCTCTCCCACGGGGAGAGGGCGCAGACACTAAAAACGGCAACGTGGTTGCCGTTTTGCTTTTATTTATGGCTCAAACGGCCGACGCTGAAACTGGTCGTGCCCGCATTTCGGACACAGCGGCAACACATCCGGCGTATACACCGCAATATGGTGATGACATTTCTCGCACACCAGATTTCCCAGCCCAACCACTTCACCACTCTGGTACACACCGTGGTGGTTCAAATCCTGAAACACCTCGCGCCACTCCAGCTGCGTTTTATCAGTAATATCGGCCAGTTCCTGCCACAGACTCTCTTTAATCACCCGCATAAAGACGCTGTCGGCGATCTCGTCCTGGCTCTCCTCGTAGCTGCGCGCAAACTCTTCCAGGTCACGGCGCACGGCACGGGTCACCTCTTCCACTTCGGTTCGCGTTAACTCACCCGTTTGCGTCACCCGGGCACGAGCCTGCTCCACCAGCGCGTCAATATCGCGCTCGCCGTTACGCAGCCGTTCCGTCAGTGTCGCCACCAGTTCGCGGTAAAATTGAGCAACCTTGTTCATCATTTTGCCTCCCGGGTAAGTAACTATTTCTAATAATAGACCTTATTTCATCGCCGCTTTGTCAGGTGAAGCACAGACCCGGTAAATTCCTGCAAAGCGCATTTGTGCGAAAGGCTGTTTTGACGCGGGCGTTTGGGCTATGCTATGCGGATCTGAATTACCACATCCATTGGCTACATTTGTAGCTGTATTGAAAACAGGACCACTGGCTGCCATGCAAGAGCAATACCGCCCGGAAGAGATAGAATCAAAAGTCCAGCAACACTGGGACGAGAAGCGCACCTTTGAAGTAACCGAAGACGAGAGCAAAGAGAAGTATTACTGCCTGTCGATGCTTCCCTATCCTTCTGGTCGACTACACATGGGCCACGTGCGTAACTACACCATCGGTGATGTGATTGCACGCTATCAGCGCATGCTGGGCAAGAACGTTCTGCAGCCAATCGGCTGGGATGCGTTTGGCCTGCCTGCGGAAGGCGCAGCGGTAAAAAACAATACGGCGCCAGCCCCGTGGACGTACGACAATATCGCGTACATGAAAAACCAGCTCAAAATGCTGGGCTTTGGTTATGACTGGAGCCGCGAGCTGGCAACCTGTACCCCGGAATACTATCGCTGGGAACAGAAGTTCTTCACCGAGCTGTACAAAAAAGGCCTGGTGTACAAGAAGACGTCTGCCGTTAACTGGTGTCCGAATGACCAGACCGTTCTCGCTAACGAACAGGTTATCGACGGCTGCTGCTGGCGCTGTGACACCAAAGTTGAGCGTAAAGAGATCCCGCAGTGGTTTATCAAAATCACCGCTTACGCTGACGAACTGCTGAACGATCTGGATAATCTGGACCACTGGCCGGATACCGTTAAGACCATGCAGCGCAACTGGATCGGCCGTTCTGAAGGCGTGGAAATTACCTTCAACGTTGAGAACTACGACCAGACTCTGACCGTCTATACCACCCGTCCGGACACCTTCATGGGCGCGACCTACCTGGCCGTGGCCGCAGGTCACCCGCTGGCGCAGAAAGCGGCAGAAAATAATCCGGAACTGGCCACCTTCATCGACGAATGCCGCAACACCAAAGTGGCTGAAGCCGATATGGCAACGATGGAGAAAAAAGGCGTGGATACTGGCTTCAAAGCCATTCACCCACTGACCGGCGAAGCCATCCCTGTCTGGGCCGCCAACTTCGTGCTGATGGAGTACGGCACGGGTGCCGTAATGGCCGTTCCGGGTCACGACCAGCGCGACTACGAATTTGCCACCAAATACGGCCTGACCATCAAGCCTGTTATCCTGGCGGCTGACGGTTCTGAACCTGACCTGTCCGAACAAGCGCTGACCGAAAAAGGCACCCTGTTCAACTCAGGCGAGTTCAGCGGCCTGAGCTTCGAGGAGGGCTTTAACGCCATTGCCGATAAACTGGCTTCTCTGGGCGTAGGTGAGCGTAAGGTGAACTACCGTCTGCGCGACTGGGGCGTCTCCCGTCAGCGTTACTGGGGTGCGCCAATTCCAATGGTGACCCTGGAAGATGGCACCGTGATGCCAACGCCTGACGATCAGCTCCCGGTGATCCTGCCGGAAGACGTGGTCATGGACGGTATCACCAGCCCGATCAAAGCCGATCCCGAGTGGGCAAAAACCACCGTCAACGGCCAGCCTGCGCTGCGTGAAACCGACACCTTCGACACCTTTATGGAGTCATCCTGGTATTACGCGCGTTACACCTGCCCGCAGTATCAGGACGGCATGCTGGACTCCAACGCGGCAAACTACTGGCTGCCGGTTGATATTTACATCGGCGGTATTGAACACGCCATCATGCACCTGCTCTACTTCCGCTTCTTCCACAAACTGATGCGCGACGCGGGCATGGTGAACTCTGACGAACCTGCTAAACAGCTGCTGTGCCAGGGCATGGTGCTGGCAGATGCGTTCTACTACGTGGGTGCAAACGGCGAGCGTAACTGGGTTTCTCCGGTCGATGCGATCGTTGAGCGCGACGAGAAAGGCCGTATCGTGAAGGCGAAAGACGCCGAAGGTCATGAGCTGGTCTATACCGGCATGAGCAAGATGTCCAAGTCTAAAAACAACGGCATCGACCCGCAGGTGATGGTTGAGCGTTACGGTGCGGATACCGTGCGTCTGTTCATGATGTTTGCCTCTCCGGCAGACATGACCCTGGAATGGCAGGAGTCAGGCGTTGAAGGGGCGAACCGCTTCCTGAAGCGCGTCTGGAAACTGGTTTACGAACACACCTCACTGGGCGATGCTCCGGCCCTGAACGCCGCCGCCCTGACGGAAGATCAGCAGGCGCTGCGCCGTGATGTTCATAAAACGATTGCGAAAGTGACCGATGATATTGGTCGTCGTCAGACCTTCAATACCGCAATTGCGGCTATTATGGAACTGATGAACAAACTGGCGAAGGCGCCGCAAGAGGGCGAGCAGGATCGTGCCTTAATGCGTGAAGCACTGCTGGCCGTCGTTCGCATGCTGAACCCGTTCACGCCTCACGTCAGCTTCACCCTGTGGCAGGAGCTGAAAGGCGAAGGCGATATCGACAACGCGCCGTGGCCAGAGGCTGACGAAGCCGCGATGGTGGAAAACACCACGCTGGTTGTGGTCCAGGTAAACGGTAAAGTCCGCGGTAAAATTACCGTGGCGGTCGACGCAACCGAAGAACAGGTTCGCGAGCGTGCGGGCCAGGAACCGCTGGTCGCAAAATATCTTGAGGGCGTTACCGTACGTAAAGTGATCTACGTACCAGGTAAATTGCTGAATCTGGTCGTTGGCTAAGCGCGGGAGGAAACGTGCGACAACTGGCAACAATACTCTTATCTCTGGCGGTGCTTGTCACCGCTGGCTGTGGCTGGCACCTGCGCAATACCACGGCGGTGCCTGCTGAGATGAAAACGATGATTTTCGACTCATCGGATCCTAACGGTCCACTCAGCCGCGCAATTCGTAATCAGTTGCGTCTGAACGGCGTTGAGCTGATCGAAAAAGGCACCCTGCGCCAGGATGTACCGTCTCTGCGTGTGCTGGGGATGACGCTCAGCAAAGATACGGCCTCTATCTTCCAGGACGGCCATACCGCAGAGTATCAGATGGTCATGGCGGTTAACGCGGCAGTTCTGATCCCGGGTAAAGACATCTACCCGATCAGCACGAAAGTGTACCGTTCGTTCTTCGATAACCCGCAGACGGCGCTGGCAAAAGATGCCGAACAGCAGATTATCATCAACGAAATGTATGACAAGGCAGCGGAACAGCTGATCCGTAAACTGCCAGCTATTGCAGCGTCAAAAAAACAAGGATCTGACATTGTTGAAAAACCGGATGCCGACGCGTCTCCTGTTTCTACCTCAATGGGTAACTGATGATCAGGCTGTATCCTGAACAACTCCGCGCGCAGCTCAATGAAGGGCTGCGCGCGGCGTATCTGCTCCTCGGTAACGATCCGCTATTACTACAGGAAAGCCTGGATGCCGTGCGACACGCGGCGGCCGCTCAGGGCTTCGATGAACACCACACCGTCCAGCTGGATAACAATACCGACTGGAATGCCCTCTTCTCACTTTGCCAGGCGATGAGCCTGTTTGCCTCGCGTCAGACGATCCAGATCCTGCTGCCAGAGAATGGTCCAAACGCGGCCATTAATGAACAACTGGCCACGCTGGTCAGTCTGTTACACAGCGATCTGCTGTTGATCGTGCGTGGCAATAAGCTGACGAAAGCGCAGGAAAACGCGGCGTGGTTTACCCAACTCGCGACCCATGCGGTGCAGGTCACCTGTCAGACGCCTGAGCAGGCACATCTGCCAAAATGGGTGGCCGCGCGCGCGAAGCAGAACAACCTTCAGCTGGATGACGCGGCAAATCAACTGCTCTGCTACTGCTACGAAGGCAATCTGCTGGCCCTCGCGCAGGCGCTGGACCGGCTCGCCCTGCTCTGGCCGGATGGCAAGCTGACCCTGCCGCGCGTCGAGCAGGCCGTTAACGACGCGGCGCACTTCACGCCGTTCCACTGGGTTGATGCCTTGCTGTCGGCGAAGAGCAAACGCGCCCTGCATATTCTGCAGCAGTTGCGCCTTGAAGGCAGCGAACCAGTCATTTTGCTGCGCACGCTCCAGCGCGAACTGCTGTTGCTGATCGCGCTCAAGCGCCAGTCTGCCCATACGCCCTTGCGCGCGCTGTTTGATAAACATCGGGTGTGGCAAAATCGCAGGGCGTTGACCACCGAGGCCGTCAACCGCTTGAGTCATGAACAGCTGCGTCAGGCAGTACAGCTTCTGATGCGCGCTGAGCTCACGTTAAAACAAGATTACGGTCAGTCGGTCTGGGCGGAGCTGGAAAGCCTTTCTCTGCTGCTCTGCCACAAGGCGCTGGCTGACGTTTTTATTGATGGATAGTATGCACTCTCTCCAGGCTTTGTATGGTGGCACCTTCGACCCGGTACATTACGGGCATCTGAAGCCGGTTGAAATTCTGGCGAATCTGATTGGTCTTCAGCGCGTTATCATTATGCCCAATAATGTCCCGCCTCATCGTCCGCAGCCCGAAGCAACCAGCGAGCAGCGAAAAGCGATGCTCGCCCTGGCCATCGCGGATAAACCGCTCTTCAGCCTTGATGAGCGCGAGTTGCGCCGCGACACGCCCTCCTGGACGTCGCAAACGCTGCAGGAGTGGCGCGCAGAACACGGACCAGACCAGCCGCTGGCCTTTATCATCGGTCAGGACTCTCTGCTGAATCTCCCCACCTGGCATCAGTATGAAACCATTCTGGAGAACAGCCATCTGCTCGTCTGCCGTCGTCCGGGCTATCCGCTGACCATGCGCGAAGCACAGTATCAGCAGTGGCTGGAAGATCATCTCACCGACAATATAGAAGATCTTCACACACAGCCGGCCGGGAAGATTTATCTGGCGGAGACGCCGTGGTTCGATATCTCTGCGACCCTCATTCGCGAGCGTTTACAGCACGGTTTAGCCTGTGACGATTTGCTACCGGCCCCGGTGCTGGCGTATATCCATACGCACGGTTTGTATCAGAAAAGCGCAGATGAATAGCCGAAGGGCATAATTAAGTGGCTTATTGTTTTTCCTGCCTTGACAGGGTAAGCCATACTGTTATCCTCCGCTGCCAGACTTTCCCGCCGATCATTGCTTTACAGAAATTGTTTTACAAAAATGGCGATGCAATCTCAGGCGGAGGGTGGGATGATACCCGCCTTCAAAAGCCGGGCAGGAGACATTTGTCCCGTTACAGGCCTGAGTTCAGGTATACTGTCTGGCTACGAATTCAACGTTATACAATCTCATTCACCCCAGGGGGAAAACTTGCAGGGTAAAGCACTCCAGGATTTTGTTATTGACAAAATTGATGACCTGAAAGGTCAGGACATCATCGCTATCGACGTTAAGGGTAAATCCAGTATTACCGACTGCATGATCATCTGCACCGGTACCTCTACGCGTCATGTTGTTTCAATTGCCGATCACGTGGTGCAGGAATCGCGTGCTGCAGGGCTGTTGCCGCTCGGCGTTGAAGGTGAAGCGACCGCTGACTGGGTGGTTGTCGATCTCGGCGATGTGATTGTCCACGTCATGCAGGAAGAGAGCCGTCGCCTGTATGAGCTGGAAAAACTCTGGGGTTAATGCGTGAAGTTGCAGCTGGTCGCCGTCGGCACCAAAATGCCGGACTGGGTACAAACCGGTTTTACTGAATATCTGCGTCGTTTTCCAAAAGACATGCCGTTCGAACTGGTGGAGATCCCCGCCGGAAAACGCGGCAAGAACGCCGATATCAAACGTATTCTCGATAAAGAGGGTGAACTGATGCTGGCAGCCGCAGGCAAAAACCGCATCGTCACTCTCGATATTCCAGGGAAGCCCTGGGATACGCCGCAGCTGGCGCACGAACTGGAGCGCTGGAAGCAGGATGGTCGTGACGTCAGTCTGTTGATTGGCGGGCCTGAAGGGTTGTCCCCTGCCTGCAAAGCGGCAGCAGAACAAAGTTGGTCTCTCTCCGCGCTGACGCTTCCCCACCCGCTCGTTCGGGTACTGGTGGCAGAAAGCCTGTATCGCGCGTGGAGCATTACTACCAACCACCCCTATCACCGCGAGTAATGACTGACCAGGGTAGATTAAGCAGCGGATGAAACTACAGAATTCTTTTCGCGACTATACGGCTGAGTCCGCGCTGTTTGTGCGCCGGGCGCTGGTCGCCTTTACCGGGATTTTGCTGCTTACCGGCGTGCTGATCGCCAACCTTTATAATCTGCAAATTGTCCGCTTTACCGATTACCAGACGCGTTCAAACGAAAACCGGATCAAGCTGGTGCCCATCGCGCCCAGCCGCGGCATTATTTACGATCGTAACGGCACCCCGCTGGCGTTAAACCGCACCATCTATCAAATCGAGATGATGCCGGAAAAGGTCGATAACGTTCAGGACACGCTGGAAGCATTGCGAAGCGTGGTCGATCTTAACGATGACGATATCGCGGCCTTCAAAAAAGAGCGCGCCCGTTCCCACCGTTTCACCTCCATTCCGGTTAAAACCAATCTGACGGAAGTCCAGGTAGCCCGCTTTGCGGTGAATCAGTACCGTTTCCCCGGCGTGGAAGTGAAAGGTTACAAGCGTCGCTACTACCCTTACGGCTCCGCGCTGACGCATGTCATTGGCTACGTCTCCAAGATTAACGATAAAGACGTCGAGCGCCTCGATAAAGACGGCAAGCTGGCGAACTACGCAGCAACGCACGATATCGGCAAGCTGGGCATTGAACGCTACTACGAAGATGTTCTGCATGGGCAGACCGGCTATGAAGAGGTTGAGGTGAACAACCGCGGCCGCGTCATTCGTCAACTGAAAGAGGTGCCGCCTCAGGCGGGACATGACGTATATCTGACCCTCGACCTTAAACTGCAGCAGTATATTGAAACCTTACTGGCGGGCAGCCGTGCGGCCGTGGTGGTCACCGATCCTCGTACCGGTGGCATCCTGGCGATGGTGTCAATGCCAAGCTATGACCCGAACCTCTTTGTTGACGGCATCTCCAGTAAAGACTATTCCGGCCTGCTGAATGACCCGAACACGCCGCTGGTGAACCGCGCTACGCAAGGGGTTTACCCGCCAGCGTCAACGGTTAAACCTTACGTGGCGGTCTCTGCCCTGAGTGCTGGTGTCATCAACCGTAATACCAGCCTGTTTGACCCCGGCTGGTGGCAACTGCCGGGGTCTGAAAAACGCTATCGCGACTGGAAAAAATGGGGCCACGGCCATCTGAACGTGACGAAATCGCTGGAAGAGTCCGCGGATACCTTCTTCTACCAGGTGGCGTACGATATGGGTATCGACCGTCTGTCAGAGTGGATGAGTAAGTTTGGCTACGGACATTACACCGGTGTTGACCTTGCCGAGGAACGCTCTGGCAACATGCCAACCCGTGAGTGGAAGCTGAAGCGCTTTAAGAAACCGTGGTATCAGGGTGACACCATTCCGGTGGGTATCGGCCAGGGCTACTGGACGGCCACGCCGCTTCAGATGAACAAAGCCATGATGATCCTCATCAATGACGGCGTGGTGAAAGTCCCTCATCTGCTGCAAAGTACCGTTGAAGACGGCAAAAAAGTGCCCTGGAACCAGCCGCACGAAGCGCCTGTGGGTGACATCCATTCTGGCTTCTGGGAAATCGCGAAAGACGGGATGTACGGCGTGGCAAACCGTCCGAACGGTACCGCGCATAAGTATTTCGCCGGTACGCCTTATAAAGTGGCTGCGAAATCCGGTACGGCGCAGGTATTTGGTCTGAAAGCCAACGAAACCTATAACGCCCATCGCATTGCCGAACGTCTGCGTGACCATAAGCTGATGACGGCGTTTGCCCCTTATGATAACCCGCAGGTCGCGGTGGCGATGATTCTGGAAAACGGCGGTGCCGGCCCCGCGGTCGGGACCATCATGCGCCAGATCCTTGACCACATTATGCTGGGTGATAACAACACCGAACTGCCGGCTGAAAACCCGGCCGCCGCTGCGGCGGAGGACCAATAATCATGACGGATAATCCAAATAAAAAATCGCTGTGGGATAAAATACACATCGACCCAGCCATGCTGCTGATCCTGCTGGCTCTGCTGGTTTACAGTGCCCTGGTTATCTGGAGCGCCAGCGGCCAGGACATCGGCATGATGGAGCGTAAAATTGGCCAGATCGCGATGGGTCTGGTCATTATGGTGGTGATGGCGCAGATCCCGCCGCGCGTCTATGAAGGCTGGGCGCCCTATCTTTACATCTTCTGTATTATTTTGCTGGTTGCGGTAGACGCGTTTGGCGCCATCTCAAAAGGGGCGCAGCGCTGGCTGGATCTGGGCGTTGTCCGCTTCCAGCCCTCGGAAATCGCCAAAATCGCCGTCCCCCTGATGGTGGCACGCTTTATCAACCGCGACGTCTGTCCGCCGTCTCTGAAAAATACCGCCATCGCGCTGGTGCTGATTTTCCTGCCAACACTGCTGGTCGCGGCTCAACCTGACCTGGGAACCTCAATCCTCATCGCCCTCTCCGGCCTGTTCGTTCTTTTCCTGTCGGGCCTGAGCTGGCGTCTGATTGGCATCGCGGTGGTGCTGGTTGCCGCGTTTATTCCGATTCTCTGGTTCTTCCTGATGCATGATTACCAGCGCCAGCGCGTCATGATGCTGCTCGATCCGGAAACCGATCCGCTGGGCGCGGGCTATCATATTATTCAGTCAAAAATTGCGATTGGCTCCGGTGGCCTGCGCGGTAAAGGCTGGCTGCACGGTACACAGTCGCAGCTGGAGTTTTTACCGGAACGCCACACCGACTTTATTTTCGCCGTACTGGCTGAAGAGCTGGGGCTGGTGGGCATCTTAATTTTGCTGGCGCTATACGTCCTGCTAATCATGCGCGGATTGTGGATTGCAGCACGCGCGCAAACCACCTTTGGTCGCGTTATGGCTGGCGGGTTGATGCTGATTTTATTCGTTTATGTCTTCGTAAATATTGGTATGGTGAGTGGTATTCTGCCGGTGGTTGGCGTACCGCTACCGCTGGTGAGTTACGGAGGCTCGGCACTGATTGTGTTGATGGCCGGGTTTGGTATCGTGATGTCGATCCATACCCACAGAAAAATGTTGTCAAAAAGCGTATAAAAATAAGGGGATCGGAATGCGTAAGCAGTGGCTGGGGATCTGCATTGCGGCAAGTTTACTTGCGGCCTGTACAAGTGATGATGGTCAGCAACAGGCAACCATCGCGCCGCCGCAGCCTGCGGTGTGTAATGGCCCGATCGTTGAAATCAGCGGTGCCGATCCCGTTTATGAACCGCTGAATGCCAGTGCGAATCAGGATTACGAGCGCGACGGCAAAAGCTACAAAATTGTTCAGGATCCTTCCCGCTTCAGCCAGGCTGGCTTTGCCGCCATTTATGATGCCGAACCCGGCAGTAACCTGACGGCGTCCGGGGAGGCCTTCGACCCAATGCAGCTGACTGCAGCACACCCGACGCTGCCGATCCCGAGCTATGCCCGTATCACCAACCTGGCGAACGGCCGTATGATCGTTGTGCGCATCAATGACCGCGGCCCGTACGGCAATGACCGGGTGATCTCCCTGTCTCGCGCGTCCGCCGATCGCCTGAACACGTCGAATAACACCAAAGTCCGAATCGACCCGATTATCGTGGCGCAGGATGGTTCGCTCTCCGGACCGGGTACCGCCTGTACGACAGTAGCGAAACAGACCTATGCCCTTCCCGACCGTCCAAATCTTGACGGCGGAATGGGTAGCGTCTCTTCTCCGGCCGAACCGGCTCAGCCGGGGGGAGAAATCCGTCCAATCAGCAATGACACGCTGCAAAGTGATGATTCAACGGGCGCACCGGTAAAGAGTAGCGGCTTTCTTGGCGCACCAACGACCTTAGCCTCGGGCGTGCTTGAAGGCAGTGAGCCGACGCCCGCCCCTGCACCCGTGAGTGCGCCAGCAGCTCAACCGGCGCCCGTAACGGCGCCAGCGGCCACGCAAAGTCCGGCGGTGGCAGCTCCGGCAGCGGCCAGCGGCAGCTATGTGGTTCAGGTAGGCGCAGTGAGCGATCAGGCTCGTGCCCAGCAGTATCAACAGCGTCTGAGCCAGCAGTTTGGCGTCCCGGGACGCGTTGAGCAAAACGGTGCGGTCTGGCGTATTCAGATGGGGCCGTTTGCCAGCAAATCGCAGGCAGCGTCCCTGCAGCAGCGTTTGCAAAATGAAGCTCAGCTTCAGTCATTTATCGCTGTTGCAAAGTAATTAATCGGCGGTGTCCGAAATGTCAGTTTGTGTAAAACACATTCACAAACTCATGCTTAAAGTCGGATGCCTGCCTGAATAGCATTTGCTATAGTAAGGCACTTTTTTTAATTCCATCACGGATGTCGTAGTTCTGACCATGAAGACCACTTTTTCTGCTCGTTTTGTGCAGCGCATGGCGCTGACCACGGCCCTTTGCGCTGCTGCACTTTCTGCAGCTCACGCCGATGACCTGAATATCAAGACCATGATCCCTGGCGTTCCGCAAATCGATGCGGAATCCTACATCCTGATCGATTACAACTCTGGCAAAGTGCTGGCAGAACAGAATGCTGATGCCCGCCGCGACCCGGCCAGCCTGACCAAAATGATGACCAGCTATGTTATCGGCCAGGCGATGAAAGCCGGTAAATTCAAGGAAACTGACCTGGTCACCATCGGTAACGATGCGTGGGCAACCGGAAACCCGGTGTTCAAAGGGTCGTCTCTGATGTTCCTGAAACCGGGTATGCAGGTTCCCGTTTCTCAGCTCATTCGCGGGATCAACCTGCAGTCAGGTAACGATGCCTGTGTGGCGATGGCCGATTTTGCTGCCGGTAGCCAGGACGCCTTCGTGGGCCTGATGAACAGCTACGTGAACGCGCTGGGTCTGAAAAACAGCCATTTCCAGACCGTACACGGTCTGGACGCCGACGGTCAGTACAGCTCCGCGCGTGATATGGCGCTCATTGGTCAGGCGCTGATCCGCGACGTACCTAACGAATACGCCATCTATAAAGAGAAAGAGTTCACCTTCAACGGTATTCGTCAGACCAACCGTAACGGCCTGCTGTGGGATAACAGCCTGAACGTTGATGGCATCAAAACGGGCCATACTGACAAAGCGGGTTACAACCTGGTGGCCTCTGCCACTGAAGGTCAGATGCGCCTGATCTCTGCCGTGATGGGCGGCCGTACCTTTAAAGGTCGTGAAACAGAAAGCAAGAAACTCCTGACCTGGGGCTTCCGTTTCTTCGAAACCGTGAACCCGCTGAAAGCAGGTAAAGAGTTTGCTTCCGAACCCGTCTGGTTCGGCGACAACGACCGAGCCTCTCTTGGCGTGGATAAAGATCTGTACCTGACCATTCCACGCGGTCGTATGAAGGATCTCAAAGCCAGCTACGTCCTGAACAGCACCGAGCTGCATGCGCCACTGCAGAAAAACCAGGTTGTAGGTACCATCAACTTCCAGCTGGATGGCAAGACGATCGATCAGCGTCCGCTGGTTGTCCTGCAAGAAATTCCTGAAGGTAATTTCTTCGGCAAAATCATTGATTACATTAAATTGATGTTCCATCACTGGTTTGGTTAAAAATTGAACACTTGAAAGTGTGATTTTGATCCCCATATACTAAGTATCCTGATAACTCCCACCTGACGTGGGAGTTATTCTTTTTGACGTTACGCCGGAGCTGACATGAAAACCAAACTTAACGAACTGCTTGAATTCCCTACCCCATTTACCTACAAAGTAATGGGTCTGGCGAAGCCTGAGCTGGTTGATCAGGTGGTTGAAGTGGTACAGCGCCATGCGCCGGGTGACTACTCTCCGTCAGTAAAACCAAGCAGCAAGGGCAACTACCACTCGGTTTCTATTACCATCACCGCTACACACATTGAGCAGGTTGAGACGCTGTACGAAGAGCTCGGCAATATCGAAATTGTTCGTATGGTGCTGTAGTCCCTTTGCGGTTACCCGGTTTGCCGGGTAACCCCTCTCCCCGCTGTGATATACTCCCCCGCATCTTTTGTCCCTCGTCTTCGGAGACGCTGTTTTGTATCAGGATAAAATTCTGGTCCGACACCTCGGGCTGCAACCTTATGAGCCTGTCTCCCAGGCTATGCATGACTTCACCGATTCACGCGATGACAGCACCCCGGACGAGATCTGGCTGGTCGAACACCTGCCAGTCTTTACGCAGGGTCAGGCGGGAAAAGCGGAACATTTATTGATGACGGGAGACATCCCGGTGATTCAGAGCGATCGCGGCGGGCAGGTCACTTACCACGGCCCCGGACAGCAGGTAATGTACGTCCTGCTCAATCTGAAGCGCAGAAAACTGGGCGTGCGTGAACTGGTCACTCTACTGGAACAAACTGTCGTCAATACGCTGGCGGAATATGGTATCGATGCGCATCCACGCGCCGATGCACCAGGCGTTTACGTCGGGGAAATGAAGATCTGCTCTCTGGGGCTGCGAATTCGTAAAGGCTGCTCCTTCCACGGCCTGGCATTGAATATTAATATGGATCTCACCCCATTCCAGCGCATAAACCCCTGCGGCTACGCCGGCATGGAGATGACGCAAATGCGCCAGTGGGTCGAGACCGCTACGCCAGACACTATTCGTCCTGTGCTTTTGAAGAATGTGTTAGCACTACTTAACAATCCCCCGCACGAATATAACCCTACTTAATATATCATACAACATGGCTCGCTAATTTGACGGGCCACTGTTTATTTACCGCTTTTGCGCTTTACAATAAACCACAGATTCTATATTTTCGAAGCGCCCGAATATTGCCGTTACATATTATTTAGCTTCCCTCAAACGTGACAAACAGGGTCTAAGTAACGTGAGTGATAATCACACAACTGTTTGATTTTTGATAAATAAGTGAAACAAAACCAACACTTTACGAATCTCTACAAGCATAATAAATAAATTCAACTATCATTCATATTGTGAATGTATACGGAGTAAAAGCGTGGAGTATAATAATTTACCAGCCAAACGCCTGAATGACCCTGGTGGCGAAGACAAGCCGCAAATTTTTCGGACTTTACGTAATATTGATCTCAATTTACTGACTATTTTTGAGGCAGTATATGTCCATAAGGGTATCGTTAACGCTGCGAAAATTCTTAATCTCACGCCATCAGCAATAAGCCAGTCCATTCAAAAGCTGCGCGCTATATTTCCCGACCCGTTATTTATCCGTAAGGGCCAGGGGGTGACGCCTACGGCCTACGCCACGCACCTCCATGAGTTCATCAGCCAGGGGCTGGAATCCATTCTGGGCGCGCTGGATTTAACCGGCAGCTACGATAAGCAGCGCACCATTACCATCGGCTGTTCCCCTTCCGTGGGCGTTCTGGTGATGCCTGCAATTTATCAGGCCGTGAAAGAGCATGCCCCGCAGCTTCTGCTGCGCAATGTGCCTCTCAGTGAGCCTGATATTCAGCTTGCCCAGTTCCAGACGGACCTGATTATTGAAAGCGGCAGCTTCAGTGCCAGAGCACTGGGGCAAAATGTACTCTATGCGGATAATCTGGTTCTGGTGTGTCGCCAGCAGCATCCTGCTCTCAGCGAACCGCTGACCCTTGAAAATCTGCGCAACTATGACCACTCGTCTTTCATGACCGAAGGACAGGCGAATCATGCTCTGCGCCAGCGTATTGATGAAATTTTCCCGGAACGCCAGATCAGTTTCAGCAGTTACAATATGTTCACTACCGCATCCCTGATCGGCAGCAGCGATATGCTGTGCATTATGCCGGCCCGTCTGTACAACCTGCTGCGCAAATGCTGGCCGCTGGAAAGTATCCCGCTCAGCCAGCTTAATGCGGAATCTGTCGAGATTTCACTGCATTACAACAAATTGAGTTTGCGCGATCCGGTCCTGGAAAACGTTATCCGCATTATCCGTCAGGCCTTCTGACCGCTTCAGACAGCACAAGTCCCTGCTGCAGGCAGGGCAAAAGGCACAAAACAACAACTATTTTACAAATTGGCGACCTGGCAGGCTGCTTTAACGCCCCTTTCAATGATATACTGCCTGTCGTTCGTTCAAAAATAGTTGATAAATACAACATTCCCTTGAATTGAAACGCTTTCCTTCGATATTCGCAACTGGAACACGCACGCTATGAGTAAACCCATTGTGATGGAACGCGGTGTTAAATACCGCGATGCCGATAAAATGGCCCTTATCCCGGTTAAAAACGTGGCTACAGAGCGCGAGGCGCTGTTAAGAAAACCGGAATGGATGAAAATCAAACTTCCGGCCGACTCTTCGCGTATCCAGGGGATCAAAGCGGCGATGCGCAAAAATGGCCTTCACTCCGTCTGTGAAGAAGCCTCTTGCCCGAACCTTGCTGAATGTTTCAATCACGGTACCGCGACGTTTATGATTCTGGGTGCTATCTGTACCCGCCGCTGCCCGTTCTGCGACGTAGCCCATGGCCGTCCAGTTGCACCTGATGCTAACGAACCCCAAAAACTGGCGCAGACCATCGCTGACATGGCGCTGCGTTATGTGGTCATCACTTCCGTAGACCGTGACGATCTGCGCGATGGTGGTGCACAGCACTTCGCTGATTGTATTACGGCCATTCGCGAGAAAAGCCCGAACATCAAAATTGAGACGCTGGTGCCTGACTTCCGCGGCCGTATGGACCGTGCGCTGGATATTCTGACCGCCACGCCGCCAGACGTGTTTAACCACAACCTGGAGAACGTGCCGCGTCTTTACCGCCAGGTTCGTCCGGGTGCGGATTATAACTGGTCTCTGAAGCTGCTGGAGCGTTTCAAAGAAGCGCATCCGCATATTCCGACCAAATCAGGTCTGATGGTAGGGCTGGGTGAAACCAATGAGGAAATCATCGAGGTCATGCGCGATCTTCGCCGCCACGGTGTAACCATGCTCACCCTGGGCCAGTATCTGCAGCCAAGCCGCCACCACCTGCCGGTACAGCGCTACGTCAGCCCGGACGAGTTTGATGAGATGAAAGCCGAAGCGATGGCGATGGGCTTTACCCACGCGGCGTGCGGCCCGTTTGTTCGCTCTTCATACCATGCGGACATGCAGGCGAAAGGCGAAGAAGTAAAATAATGCTGTAATATTCATTTACAGTAATACAAAAAAACCGGCCTCATGAGCCGGTTTTTTTTCGCATGCCCTCAGGCATGGCTGTCACTCTTTGTGAGAAAGCTTGTCTGCCGGGATGTCGTCCTCGGCGCTTTTCTTCGCAGCCGCGTCATCGTCGTTCATCGCTTTCTTAAAGCCTTTGATGGCAGCCCCCAGGTCACCACCCAGTGTGCGTAACTTCTTGGTACCAAACAGCAGGACGACCAGTGCGGCAACCACCAGCAGTTTGGTAATACTAATCTCACCCATAGATACCTTCTTTACTTAAAACAGGCTGCATACAGCGCCAAAACCTGAATCTATTAACGGTCATTTAGCGCGTGCACACAATAGCAATCTGTAACAAGGTGAATCAAGCGTTGTTGAAAAAAACATCACAATAATTGCGGTGGCGCAAACCGACGATTGCGAAGAACAGGTAATTGCTGACGTGCAAGCGCGATTCTGTCTACGTTTATCTCCGCCACCAGCAACTCGGGGGTTTCAGCGGCGGCGGCGATCGTCACGCCAAGCGGATCCACCACCCTGCTTTGCCCGATATTTTTCGTGCCGCATTCGCCTGCTGCAACCACATAGCAGGTCGTATCCAGCGCGCGCGCCGCAAGCAGCGTCGCCCAGTGATGCTCCTTCAACGGCCCTTTGACCCACGCGGCAGGCAATACCAGAACGTCCGCGCCCTGTAACGCCAGATGGAGCGCCAGCTCCGGAAAACGCAGGTCGTAGCAGGTCATCAACCCAATCTTTACTCCGTCAATCTCCAGCAGCGGGGGAATACGGTCTCCCGGGTCAACTCGCCGGGACTCCTGAACGCTGAAGGCATCATAGAGATGCAGCTTGGCGTAACGTGCGACAATCTTCCCGTCACGAATCGCCACCAGCGTATTGACCGCACGATCCTGTGTTGAGGGAACATGCACGGTCAGAATGGTGGTCATCTCGTTACCAGCACTCTGCGCCAGTAAATGCTGTAAAAAACCGCCATCCAGCGGCTGGGCCGACTTCACCGACAGATCCGGGTCATTATCATCACGGGCCAGCAAGGCCTCCGGGAGCACCAGCAGCGACGCGCCTTTTTGCTGTGCCTGCGCCATCAGATTGACGCAAGCGATCGCGTTCTCGTGCCAGCGAGGCGTGACCGCAAACTGTCCTACCGCAACATACATATTTGTCCCCTCATCATAAACGGCGTTAAACTCGCTTCTCTTACACATCAAATAGCAGGTATTAAGCGTGTTACAACTACTTTTAGCCGTTTTTATTGGTGGGGGAACGGGTAGCGTTGCGCGATGGTTTCTGAGTATGCGGTTTAACCCGCTGCATCAGGCGATTCCGATGGGGACGCTTGCCGCGAACCTGATTGGCGCCTTTATCATAGGCATGGGACTGGCCTGGTTTAACCGCATGACGCACATCGACCCAATGTGGAAGGTATTGATTACGACAGGTTTCTGCGGCGGCTTAACCACCTTCTCCACCTTCTCTGCAGAAGTGGTGTTTCTCTTTCAGGAAGGTCGTATCGGCTGGGCGCTGGTGAACATCGCCATTAACATGCTGGGCTCCTTTGCGATGACGGGGATCGCATTTTGGCTATTTTCCACTGCAAGTCAGCACTAACAGCCGGCGCGTTAATGTTGGCTTAATTTTTCTCTGTCACTCTGAGTGCAATACTGAACGAGGGTGACAGAATGAAACAGAGTCTGATGAGCGCAGGAATGGTGTTGTTGAGCGTGCTGATCGTGGCCAGCTTCCTGAAAATGTATCTGCTTGGCTGATTCAAAACGAAAAAAACCCGCTCAGTGAGCGGGTTTTGAAATTCTTGCTGACGCGTCTGAATTACAGAGCGATTACGTTAGCAGCAGAAGGGCCTTTGGCACCGTTAGTGATTTCGAACTCTACACGCTGACCTTCAGCCAGAGTTTTGAAACCATTAGACTGGATTGCAGAGAAGTGTACGAACACGTCTTTGCTGCCATCTTCAGGAGTAATGAAACCGAATCCTTTGGACTCATTAAACCACTTAACGTTACCTTTAATCTTAGACATCAAAATTACCTTTACATTAAAAAACGACACAAATGCTGTGTCGGTTACCAGTACATCAATTGTGGGACCTTTTGTCCAGCGGATCTTTGATAAAAAGTGACTAAAGTCGCGTTAATTTTCACTGGCAGATTTTTATCGTTTATGAATCAACGCCTGCGCGTTTTTTCACCAACATGTAAAGTTTTTTCAGTTAAAACTGAAAACGCATCCAGGCGAAGTAAACGTTACCGTTGTTGTACGTACCGGGAATGTAGGTCATCTGGAACGTTGCCGGCCCATAGCCAATAGAGGCCAGCGGCAGCAGCACCGGGATCGGAATGTAGTTCCAGTTGTCACGCGCAGTGACCCCGGCGGTATAGCCCAAACCGACGTGGAAGTTCTCGTCTGCTAACGGGCGCCAGGTTTTCTCCCAGCCATAACCGCCAATCGGTTCCCATTTATTAAACGAGTCCTTAAAGGCCATCAGATAGATGCCGTGCCAGTTGCCCTTTTCATCCCAGCGCGACTGACCAAACCCCGCCCCCCAGGGACGCTCGTTGTATTTATCGGTTTTCTCTTTGTCATAAGCAAAGCGCGCATGCCACGTTATTGCCGGAACGTAGAGATCATAATGTTCTGGTGCCGACCATGTCTGGGAAACATTATCCGTAAAGGTTGAGAACCAGCCTTTATCCGTCGCGTTGTCCGCTGCCTGTGCAACAGAAGAAAACGTTAACTGCCCAAAAATAAACAACAAAATAGAGAAAAAAGTATTACGTACGATCACAATGCAATTACCATTCTTAGTATTCGAGGCAAAGTTTACCATAAAATAGTTGAACCAGAACTTAACGGCATCGCTGTTATTCCTAATTATCCGGCCTTTTTTCGGGAATATTCTTAATTAAACCTGTCGGGAACGTTCGAATAAGCCCATATTACGTAGGCTTTTTACCTCTTTAACTTTTTAATCAACAACATACTAAACTACACAGGTTATTAACATTTTGTTATCATTATAAAGACATCCTGCGCGATGTCTGACGGTCAAGCCTCTCATGACATAAATGTATGGGCCATGGCAAAAATGCGGTTGTTCCGTTCTCTAGTCGTCTGTTTATTGATTTTAATCAGCAAGAACGGGCCATTTATTCGGCACATTTTCATCCTTCTTATTTTATTGATTTTTTGTGCTCCAGTGCAGCAAAGATACAGGGGAAATCATGCTTACGTTTATCGAACTCCTTATTGGGGTCGTCGTCATTGTCGGTGTCGCACGCTACATCATTAAAGGCTACTCGGCCACGGGCGTATTATTTGTTGGCGGGTTAACACTGCTGATTATCAGCGCCATAATGGGGCATCAGGTATTACCAGCCAGCGCAACCAGTACGGGTTACACCGCCACTGATATTGTTGAATACATTAAGATATTACTCATGAGCCGCGGCGGCGACCTGGGTATGATGATCATGATGCTGTGCGGTTTTGCCGCCTACATGACCCATATCGGTGCCAACGACATGGTCGTGAAGCTTGCCTCAAAACCTCTGCAGTACATCAACTCGCCCTATCTGCTGATGGTCGCCGCCTATTTCCTCGCCTGCCTGATGTCGCTGGCCGTGTCGTCGGCTACCGGACTTGGCGTACTGCTGATGGCCACACTGTTCCCGGTCATGGTCAATGTCGGTATCAGCCGTGGCGCGGCAGCGGCAATTTGCGCGTCACCGGCAGCGATAATTCTCTCCCCGACTTCAGGTGATGTAGTACTGGCAGCAAAGGCAGCGGAAATGTCACTCATCGACTTCGCCTTTAAAACCACATTGCCGATCTCTATTGTCGCCATTGTGGGAATGGGTATCGCGCATTTCTTCTGGCAGCGCTATCTGGATAAGAAAGAGAACATCAGCCACGAAATGATGGATGTGAGTGAAATCACCACCACCGCACCCGCGTTTTATGCCATTCTGCCCTTCACGCCGATTATCGGGGTACTGATTTTTGACGGCAAATGGGGTCCGCAACTGCACATCATCACCATTCTGGTGATCTGTATGCTGCTGGCCGCCATGCTGGAATTTGTGCGCGGTTTTAACACGCAAAACGTCTTCTCCGGTCTGGAAGTGGCGTATCGCGGTATGGCAGATGCTTTTGCCGGGGTGGTGATGCTGCTGGTTGCGGCAGGCGTCTTTGCCCAGGGCCTGAGCACAATTGGCTTTATCCAGAGCCTGATCTCCATTGCCACCTCGTTCGGCTCGGCCAGTATTATCCTGATGCTGGTTCTGGTGGTGCTCACCATGCTGGCGGCCATGACCACCGGCTCCGGTAACGCGCCCTTCTACGCTTTTGTGGAGATGATCCCCAAACTGGCTCACTCCTCCGGTATTAACCCGGCGTACCTCTCCATTCCCATGCTGCAGGCGTCAAACCTGGGCCGTACTATCTCCCCGGTGTCGGGCGTGGTCGTCGCCGTTGCCGGGATGGCAAAAATCTCGCCATTCGAAGTGGTCAAACGCACCTCAGTGCCGGTGATTGTTGGGCTGATTATCGTGATTATCGCCACCGAAGTGCTGGTTCCCGGCGCGGCCTAAGCTAAATTACGGCTATCCAGAAAGCGCCTGCGGGCGCTTTTTGTGCTTTAATAACTTCCAGAAATTTATTGTGCTCATTCGATCAGGAAATCATATGTTCAGGAAGGATATCGTTATCCCGTCTGGCGCATTCGCGCTTGCTCTTTGTGTTTTCTCCGCACAGGCCGAACCGCTCAAGGCAACGCAGTATGGCGATTTCGATCGTTATGTGCTGGCGCTGTCCTGGCAAACCGGGTTTTGTCAGAGCATGGTCGAGCGCAACCGTAATGAACCAGACGAGTGTCGCCTGCAAAAAGAGACCGACAATAAAGTCGATTTTCTGACCGTTCACGGACTCTGGCCAGGCCTGCCGAAATCGATTGCCGCCCGCGGCGTGGATGAACGTCGATGGATGCGCTTTGGCTGCGCCACGCGCCCGATCCCGAACCTGCCGGAAGCGAAGGCCAGCCGCAAATGTGCCGCCGCCGAAACCGGGCTGTCGCTGTCCGGTGCCGCAAAGCTTAACAGCGTGATGCCGGGCGCGGGCGGTAATTCCTGCCTGGAGCGTTACGAGTATGCCAAACATGGCGTCTGCTTTGGTTTTGATCCCGATGCCTATTTCGGCACGATGGTGCGGATGAATCAGGAAGTAAAAAGCAGCGCTGTCGGTCAATTCCTCGCCGATAACTACGGGAAAACCGTCAACCGTAGCGACTTTGACCGCGCCGTTGCCAAAAGCTGGGGCAAGGAAAACGTCAAAGCGTTCAAGCTCACCTGCAATGGCAATCCGGCGTATCTGACCGAAATGCAGATTTCACTCAAGGCAGCGACCATTAATAACCCGCTGTCTGCGACGTCATTTGCCCCGCAGCCACATCCGGGTAACTGCGGTAAACAATTCGTGGTAGATAAAGCCGGTTACTGACCCGCACCCGGGCGAACCATATCAAACCGGTTTTCATCACTGATGCCATAGTACGCCGTCGGCCCACCCGCACGCAGGATGGGCTGCGCTTTCGCCGTCTGGTAGATCCCCTCTTCCAGCAGCGATTCGGCAATATGGATACCGACCACTTCCCCCAGCACCAGCCAGGTATCAACCGGCGTACCGTCGGCGCCGGTCAGCTGAATGCACTGCGACAGGCGGCACTCAAAATTCACCGGGCTCTCCGCCACGCGCGGCGCCTTAACAAGCTGGCTCGCCGCCGGCGTCAATCCGGAAAAGGTAAACTCATCCCGGTCGTGCGGAAGCATCGCGGACGTTTGGTTCATCGCTTCAGCCAGTTCGCGCGTGGCCAGGTTCCAGACAAACTCCCCCGTTTCGGTAATATTACGCACGCTGTCCTTCCAGCCGTTGCTGGAAAAACCAATGATAGGCGGACGATAGTTAAAGCAGTTAAAGAAGCTGTACGGTGCGAGGTTCAACTGACCGGCCTTATCAGATGAGGAGATCCAGCCGATAGGACGTGGGCCAATAATGGCATTCAGCGGGTCATGCGGCAGGCCGTGCCCCTGAGACGGTTGATAGAAGTACATAGTGCTCTCTCGTTGGTGGGCATGGCGCTTCGCACCAGACCCCGGTTCAGAACGCTCAGCGTAACGCAATCCAGCGGAAAGGAAGACTGAATAAAATTCAACGAAAATTCATATGGACCATGAATGTGACCTTCATCACTTCAAACTTACGCGCTCAGCCAGTATCATCGGGAGAGTTAAACCCTCGCTGCCAGACGGCGAGGGTTTTCTTTTGGATCAGTTTCTGCGTAATACGCAGCATTAACGACATGGAGTAAAAATGTCCAGACCAACCATTATCATTAACGAGCTCGACGCAGAACGTATCGACAGACTACTGGAAAAAGCAGAATTTGCCTCACTGCCGGTGGCAGACGCTCTGAATGAGGAGCTCGACCGGGCACAAATGTGCACGCCTGAGTCGATGCCCCATGACGTGGTCACCATGAACAGCCAGGTAAAATTCCGCAACCTCACCACTGGTGAAGAGCTAACCCGCACGCTGGTTTACCCAGCGCAAATGACGGACAGCAGCACTCAGCTTTCTGTCCTCGCACCGGTAGGGGCCGCGCTGCTGGGGCTGCGCACGGGGGATACCATCCACTGGGAATTACCGGGCGGCGCCTCAACCCATCTGGAAGTCCTGGCGTTACTCTACCAGCCAGAAGCGGCGGGCGATTACCTGCGTTAACCCCCTTCTGAACAAGCGCGCCCCGCGTTGCACAGAGGATGCAGTCGCATCCTCTTTCCGCCAATTCACCCTAATGTCCTATATCGCGCAAAATGGCCTTAATCCACGCTTAATCTGTTTTGGTGCCGCGGGGACGGTCATGAGTGAGATAGGGGTTATCACGCTTATTTTTCTCATTTTTGTGGCGATTATCGTCACGGCGGTGCTTTATCTGGAGCGCCACTGGTAGATGAGTCACCTCACACCACCCCACCCGGAAAGGCATTTACCAGCCCTTTAACCTGCTGTTCCGCCGCCTCGGGCGTTTCGGCGCCGGGAACCAGGATCACCTTCCGGCACTCCTCCTCCCGTTTTTCGAAAATCTTATAGGCGCGTTCCGCATCCGCAAGGGGGAGATAATGGGTGACGATCTCTTCCGGCGTAAGCAGCCCTTTTTCGATCAGCGGTAACAGTTCGCCCAGCCAGGCGTGAACGTGCGTCTGGCCCATCTTAAACGTCAGCCCCTTATCGAAGGCATCGCCAAACAGGAAGCCATGAATAAACCCGGCGTACACGCCGGGTACGCTGACCACCCCGCCACGGCGAACGGCCGCAATACACTGACGCAACGCTTTCCCGCTGCTGCCTTCAATTTTAAGATTGCTGAGGATCGTTTCCGTGGTGCTGCCTTTCGCTTCGAATCCTACCGCATCAATCACGGCATCAACCCCACGCTGGCCGGCGGTCTGCTCGATGATTTTTTCCGCGGCGTCATTATCTTCATCAAAGTTGATGGGGATGGCACCGTAACGCGCCTCGGCAAATCGCAACCGATACGGGTGGTGATCGATAACAAAGATCTGCTCGGCCCCTAACAGCCGTGCGCAGGCAATGGTCAGTAGCCCCACCGGCCCGGCACCGTAAACCGCCACGCTTGAGCCTTTTTCGATCTGCGCATTTTTTGCCGCCTGCCAGGCCGTGGGCAAAATATCCGACAGGAACAGCGCCTTATCATCAGAAAGAAGTTGCGGGACTTTAAACGGCCCGACGTTACCTTTCGGCACGCGCACGTATTCCGCCTGTCCCCCCGGCACGCCGCCGTAGAGATGGCTATAGCCAAACAGCGCTGCCGGCGCGGGGATTTGCTTTTTGTTCAGAGCCGCCCCCTGTCCGGCATTGGTATTCTCACAGGCCGCGTACTGCTGCAAACGACAAAAGAAACAGTCTCCGCAGGCGATGACAAAAGGGATCACCACGCGATCGCCCTTTTGCAGCTGCTTCACCTCTGAGCCGCACTCAACAATTTCGCCCATGAATTCGTGACCAAAAATATCGCCGTGCTGCACCTTCGGGATCTTGCCACGATAGAGATGCAAATCGGAGCCGCAGATCGCCGTGGCCGTAACGCGCAGGATGATATCGTCGGGCTGTTCAATGATGGGGTCAGGGACATTCTCGACGCGAACATGGTGCGGACCGTGATACGTAAGTGCTTTCATGCGACCTCCGAAAGGTTCCAGGTAAGTGTATAAGGGTAGCTACCCCTGAAGGTCTGCCCGGGAATAGAGGCCTTTTGAGATTTTTCCTGGCGAGATAAGAAAACTGACGAGGCGCTTACAGAAACCATGACTATTTTGTGGTTGAATGAGTTCAGCGTTTATAAACAAGGAGAAACGGGTATGTATCAGAGAATCATTATGCCGGTTGATGTTTTTGAGATGGAGCTGAGCGACAAGGCCGTACGCCATGCCGAGTTCCTGGCGCAGCAGGACGGTGTCATCCATCTGTTGCATGTGCTGCCAGGCTCCGCCAGCCTGAGCCTTCACCGCTTCGCCGCGGATGTGCGTCGCTTTGAGGAGCATTTGCAGCACGAGGCGGAAACGCGCCTGCAAACCATGGTGGGCCATTTCAGCATCGACCCTTCACGCATCAAAACGCACGTCCGGTTTGGCAGCGTGCGTGATGCGGTAAACGAACTGGCAAACGAACTGAAAGCTGACGTGGTGGTCATCGGTTCGCGTAACCCGTCCATCACCACGCATCTGCTCGGGTCGAACGCCTCCAGCGTGATCCGCCACACGCACATCCCGGTGATGGTTGTCAGATAAAAAAAGAGGCCACCTTCCGGTGGCCTCTTGCTATTGCAGGTGTCGTCTTACTTTTTTATGCGGTTTTGGTACGAATGAGATAGTCGAATGAACTCAGGGACGCCTTCGCACCTTCGCCCGTGGCGATGATGATCTGTTTGTAAGGCACGGTGGTACAGTCGCCGGCCGCAAATACGCCCTTCACGCTGGTCTCACACTTCGCATCAATAATGATTTCGCCCATACGGTTGCGCTCAATCGCCCCTTCCAGCCAGGTGGTGTTTGGCAGCAGGCCAATCTGCACGAAGATCCCCGAAAGCGCTACGCTGTGGACATCGCCACTCACGTGGTCGCGGTATTCCAGACCGGTCACCTTGCTGCCGTCACCCTTCACTTCCGTGGTCTGCGCGTTCAGGATGATGTCGACGTTTTTCAGGCTGCGTACTTTGTCCTGCAGAACCTGGTCGGCTTTCATCTCCGGGGCAAACTCCAGCAGGGTAACGTGTTCCACAATACCCGCCAGGTCGATAGCCGCTTCCACGCCGGAGTTACCGCCGCCGATCACCGCCACGCGTTTCCCTTTGAACAGCGGACCATCGCAGTGCGGGCAGTAGGTCACGCCCTTAGTGCGATACTGATCTTCGCCCGGGACGTTCATGTTGCGCCATTTCGCGCCGGTAGCAATGATAATGCTGCGCGCTTTCAGCACCGCGCCGGAGGCGGTTTCAATCTGATGCAAGCCACCTTCAACCGCGGCCGGAACCAGCTTGCTGGCGCTCTGGCTGTCGATCACATCCACTGCGTAATCACTGACGTGCGCTTTCAGTGCCCCGGCCAGTTTCTGACCTTCGGTTTTCGGTACTGAGATATAGTTTTCAATGTCCACGGTATCCAGTACCTGACCACCAAAACGTTCGCCCATCAGGCCGGTACGGATCCCTTTACGTGCGGAGTACACCGCCGCCGCCGCGCCCGCCGGGCCAGAACCGACAATCAGGACATCATACGCATCACGCGTGTTCAGCTCTTCGGCAGCCCGTTTTTCGGCACCCGTATCCACTTTGGCGACAATTTCCGTCAGGGTCATACGCCCCTGGCCAAACTCCTGCCCGTTCAGGAACACTGCCGGAACACCCATCACGTTGCGATCGGTGATTTCGTTCTGGAAGGTACCCCCGTCAATAGCCGTGTGTTTGATGCGCGGGTTCAGAACCGACATCAGATTCAGCGCCTGCACCACGTCCGGGCAGTTATGGCAGGAGAGTGAGTAATAGGTCTCAAACTCAAAATCACCGTCGATATCGCGGATCTGCTCCAGCAGCGCCTGTGCTTCTTTCGACGGATGGCCGCCGGTCCACAGCAGGGCCAGCACCAGCGAGGTAAACTCATGCCCCAGCGGGGAACCGGCAAAGCGCGGCCCTTGATCAGAGCCTGGGTTGGTTATCAGGAAAGAAGGCTTACGGACTGCCAGGGAATTGTCTTCTTTGAACGTCACTTTTGGCGACAGTTCAGCGATCTCTGCCAGCAGTTCCTTGATTTCTGCCGATTTCGCGCTGTCGTCCAGCGTGGCAATCAGCTCAACAGGTTTGGTCAGTTTCTCAAGGTAGGCCTTGAGCTGGGTTTTCATCGTAGTGTCGAGCATTATTCTTCCCTCTCTTAAAACGTCATCATGCAAGCAGCCTTTCTGCGGGCGGCCTGAATGCAACTTGCATCATGGTGCTGGAATGAAATGGGCGCGGGTGCGCCCATTGATTGCCGGGTGGCACTTCGTTTACCCGGCCTACGATACTGCAGGCCTGTGCAAGCGCAGCGCCGCCAGGCTTTACAGACTTAGATCTTGCCGACCAGGTCCAGAGATGGCGCCAGGGTCGCTTCGCCTTCTTTCCATTTCGCCGGGCAGACTTCGCCTGGGTGAGAAGCAACATACTGAGCCGCTTTCACTTTACGCAGCAGGTCAGAAGCATCACGGCCGATACCTTCAGCGGTAACTTCGATAGCCTGGATAATGCCCTGCGGGTCAACAACGAAGGTCGCGCGGTCAGCCAGGCCTTCATCTTCACGCATGTTGTCGAAGTTACGGGTCAGGGCGCCAGTCGGGTCACCGATCATCGCGTATTTGATTTTGGCGATGGTTTCAGAGCTGCTGTGCCATGCTTTGTGGGTGAAGTGGGTGTCGGTAGACACTGAGTAAACATCTACGCCCAGCTTCTGCAGTTCGTCGTAGTGATCTGCCACGTCACCCAGTTCAGTCGGGCAAACGAAGGTGAAGTCAGCAGGATAGAAGAAGAACACGCTCCAGCGGCCTTCGGTATCTTTTTCAGTGACTTCAATGAACTCACCGTTTTTGAACGCCTGGTTTTTGAAAGGTTTAATTTTGGTATTAATCAAAGACATCTGTACTTCCTCCGTGTTTTCGTTGAGATGTAAGGTAACCAACTTTATCCATCGGGGCTAATGCGTATGCTTTATCAAATCAATCAGCCAAACCTAACAACCCAATCAAGACAACGTTAAGAACTGAATAAACAAAAGCCCGAAAGTAAAAAGGCCGCCCTGGTGGGCGGCCCTGATACCTGAACTTTCCACAGGAACTTTCAGTGCCAGTAACACTGGCGTTGCGTTGCGCTCTACTTACCTTTTTATCAGGATCGTAACAGCCTCCTGATTACAGCACCCGTACTGACCCAGAGCAATGCGCGAAAGGGGTAATCGTATCTATGGCTGTGATAGGTTTTACCAAACGGTCTTTTTCACGCACGCCCCTCTTATCCGGCGTGAAAAATAGAAATGAGTGATATTTACTTGTCGATATATAAACGACACTATTTTTATTCAATTTTATCTGCGTTTTTAAAGATAAAAATATCTTCATCATAATTGAAGTTCTATTTCATTAATCTACGTTCGTGATATATTAAGTTCGCATTGAATAACAATTAAGTTAGTTAACTATCACGGATGGTAAATAGTTAACTTAGTTCTATAGTTATCATTGATGTGATAACGCAACGCAGCTCACTCAGGATGAAACATGGCAAACCTTTACGACCTTAAAAAATTCGATCTCAACCTGCTGGTCATTTTCGAATGTATCTACCAGCACCTGAGCATCAGCAAGGCAGCAGAAACGCTGTACATCACTCCGTCAGCCGTCAGTCAATCGCTGCAGCGTCTGCGTAACCAGCTCAACGATCCGCTGTTTATCCGTTCGGGGAAAGGAATTACGCCCACCACGGTGGGTGTCAATCTTCACCATCATCTTGAGCAAAACCTCAATCAGCTTGAGCAGACAATCAACATTATGAATGCGTCTGCACTTAAAAAGAATTTTATCGTTTACAGTCCGCAAATCCTGACGACGGAAAACCTGATTACCCCGCTTAAGCTCCTGATGAGACATCATAATTACGAGATAGAGCTTCACGATATGCTGCTGACTGCTGATTCCGCAGAAGACCTGCTGGCGTACCGTAAAGCGGATCTTATTTTTTCTATGGCGCCGGTTAACAACCGTTCCATGGTGTGTGTCCCTTATGCAAGCTATTCGATGGTTATGGTATGCAGTCAGGATCACCCGCGCATGAAGGACGTTGTGACGATGGAAGAACTTCAGGAAGAGAAATTTACGATTTTCCTCAGCGAGGAAGCTGGCGTGAAGAACTACCAGTCACAAGTGGCGAAGGTGCATGCTGAGAAAAACATTGGTTTCCGTTGCGATTCCGTATACACGATCCTCGCCATGATTAGCGCCTCGCATCTCATTGGTTATTTGCCCGAAGTATTATTTGAAAAATACAAAGACGTAATGCGGCTCAAAAGATTGCACGCCCCCATCACGCTTCCCCCTGTGGATGTGTTCATGATTTATAACCGCTCTGCCCTAAACAGCTCGATTTTCTCGACCTTTATTGGACAAGTTGCGGAAATTTAAACACCTCGGGCTGGGGTTCACACAGCCCTTTTCTTTTATAAACAGATAATCCTCATTTATAGATAATAAAAACTTTTCTCTTTTTCATTTACCTGTTCCTGTTTTTCACTACTATTATCCTCACACCTTAATTGACACCCATCCGGTATTTATATCCAGGGAGAAGATTGGTTATGTCAATGTATAAGTATCCGCTCAATCAAAATGTCCTGGAGGCTGCGGAGGACCGCATAACATGGACGCTTGAGAATCTACCCAGAGTTTGTGTTTCATTTTCAGGTGGGAAAGATTCCACCATTATGCTGCATTTAACGGCCCGTCAGGCCCGCAAAATGGGGAGAAAAATTCATCTGCTTTTTATCGACTGGGAAGCGCAGTTTACCTATACCATTCAGCATGTAAATAATATGCTCGTGCAATACGCCGACGTGATTGAACAATACTGGTGGGTTGCGCTCCCCCTCACCACGCAAAATGCCCTGACACAATTCGAGCCAGAATGGCAATGCTGGGAGCCAGGGAAACAGTGGGTGCGCCAGCCGCCTGCAGGGGCGATTACCGATCCGGCTTACTTCGATTTCTACCAGCCAGGCATGACGTTTGAAGCCTTTGTCCGCGCCTTTTCCGACTGGTACGCTCAACGACGCCCGGCGGCAATGATGGTCGGTATTCGCGCCGATGAATCCTACAACCGTTTTTTGACCATCGCCAACGCGCGAAAGCAGCGTTTTGCCGATGACAAACCCTGGACCACAGTCGCCCCTGGCGGCCACGCCTGGTATATCTATCCGCTTTATGACTGGAAAACCGCTGATATCTGGACATGGTTTGCCAAAACGGGCGGATGCTATAACCCGCTTTACGACCTGATGTTCCAGGCGGGCGTCCCCCCGCGCTATATGCGCATCTGTGAACCCTTTGGCCCCGAGCAGCGCCAGGGGTTGTGGCTCTATCACGTCGTGGAGCCCGAGCGCTGGGCGGCGATGTGCGAGCGGGTGGCGGGCGTTCACTGCGGTGGCGTCTATGCCGGGCAGGACAATCATTTTTATGGCCACCGCAAAATTCTGAAACCCGACGCGCTCAGCTGGCGGGAATACGCCCTGCTGCTGCTCGACAGCATGCCGCAAATGACGGCGGAACATTACCGCAATAAAATCGCGATTTATTTGCACTGGTATCAGAAGAGAGGCATGGCCGATATTCCCGACACGCAGGAAGGCGATATCGGGGCGAAAGATATTCCGTCCTGGCGACGCGTGTGTAAGGTATTACTCAATAATGACTACTGGTGTCGGGCGCTTTCATTCAGTCCTAATAAACCAAAGCATTATCAGCGTTACAGCGAACGGATAAAGTCAAAACGCAAGGAGTGGGGAATATTATGCAGCAACGATTGATTCAGGAAATTAAACGTTATCTTCAGTCTCTTCCCGAAGACCAACGCATTGAAGCCATCAACGCCTTTCGTCAGGCCATTCATGAAAATAGCCCTTTCCGTGAGCAGCCTGTCGACTGCGTGCTGTGGATTAAACAGGACGATATCACCGCGAACGATTACAACCCCAATAACGTCGCGCCGCCGGAAAAACGGCTGCTCTGCAAATCACTGGAGCTGGACGGTTTCACCCAGCCCATTGTGGTAACGGAAAGCGGTACTCAACATTATGAAATCGTCGACGGCTTTCACCGCCACGAAATGGGTTCGAACCGGGCGGTGTTAAAGCGCCAGCTAAAAGGCTACCTGCCCGTCACCTTTCTGCGTAAAGAACGGCAGAAAAAGTTCGACCGGATGGCGGCCACCATTCGCCATAATCGTGCCCGGGGTCGTCACCAGATTAGTGCGATGTCCGACATCGTCCGCGAGCTGGCCCAGCTTGGCTGGGATGACGAGAAAATCAGTCAGGAACTGGGAATGGACAACGACGAGGTCCTGCGCCTCAGGCAAATCAACGGCCTGCTGGAACTCTTTGCAGACCGTCGATACTCCGAAGCCTGGACGGTAAAATAATCAGAGCGCGTTTAGACGTTCTGCCGCCGCCAGCAGCGTCGATTCCTGTTTCGCAAAGCAGAGACGGATCAGCTTATGCGGGAAGGGATCGGCGCAAAATACCGATAACGGGATCGCCGCCACGCCCACCTCTTTGGTCAGCCACTGGCAGAAGCTGACGTCATCCAGATCGGAAACCGCGCTGTAGTCAGCCAGCAGGAAGTAAGTCCCTTCCGAAGGCAAAATCTCCAGACGGCTTTTACTGAGCGCTGAGACAAACAGATCCCGACGTTCGCGGTAAAAATGCGGTAATTCGCGATAATGTCCAGGTTCAGCGCGCAGCATATCGGCCAGCGCCAGCTGGGCTGGCGTATTCACGGCAAACGTCAGGTACTGGTGCACTTTGCGCAGCTCCGCGCTAATGGCGGCCGGCGCGATGCAGTAGCCCACTTTCCAGCCGGTCATATGATAGGTTTTACCGAATGACGACACGGCGATAGCCCGCTCGCGAAGCTGCGGATGGGCCAGCACGCTGGCGTGCCCTTCCTCTGCAAAGCAGATGTGCTCGTACACTTCATCGCTCAGAACATAAATCTCGCGTTCGGCGATAGCCTGCCACAGTGCGGCGAAATCGGCCTTCTGCCACATGGTCGCCGAGGGATTATGCGGCGTATTCAGGATCACCAGGCGGGTTTTGTCACTCAGCAGCGCAGCGAATGCCTGCCAGTCAGGACGGAAATGCGGTGGCTGTAACGCCACCCGTTTTACCACGCCGCCGGAGAGTTCAACCGCCGGCGCGTAGCTGTCGTAGCTTGGGTCAAAGCAGATCACCTCATCGTCGGTGCGGACCAGCGCCGTGATCGCCGCATACAGCGCTTCGGTAGCCCCTGCCGTCACCGTGATGTCAGTATTTGCATCAGGCTTATGGCCATATAGCTCAGCCGTTTTGTCCGCAATGGCCTCCCGCAGTGCCTGCACGCCGGTCATCGGCGCGTACTGATTCGACCCCTGTGCGACGTGGTACGCCAGTCGCGCCTGCAAATATGACGGTCCGTCAAAATCCGGGAACCCCTGCGAAAGGTTAATCGCATTGTGCTGCTGCGCCAGGGCGCTCATCTGCGTAAAGATGGTTGTCCCCAGTTGAGGAAGCTTACTCTGCGGAATCAATGCGTTAGTGCTCATTGTGTTGTGCCTGCTTGTAATACTTATGTTGCCGCCACTATAACACGATGTTAGTCTTTGGCAATCAAGACGCTTAGACGTCTATATGCTATTCATATTCCTGTCCGGGAGGATACAAGGCAATGACAGACAACCCGCAACTCACCTCTCTGGTCGACGCCTGCCGCTGGATCGGGGCCAAAGGCTGGGCGCCTGCCACCGGCGGCAATATGTCGGTGCGTCAGGACGAACATCTGTGCTGGCTCAGTGAATCCGGAAAAGACAAAGGCAGCCTCACAACAGAGGATTTTTTGCAGGTGGAGATCGCCACCAACCGCGCGCCATCTGGCCGCAAGCCCTCGGCGGAGACCGGGCTGCACACCCTGATCTATCGTCTGTTCCCTGAAGCCAACGCCGTGTTGCACGTTCACACGGTTAACGCCACGGTGCTGTCGCGTCTGGTGAAAGAAGCTGAGCTCAACATCAGCGGCTTCGAGATGCAAAAATCCCTCACCGGGCAAACCAGCCATCTGGATACGGTGGCCATTCCGGTGTTTGACAACGACCAGGATATCGACGCCCTCGCCTCGCGAATCGCCCATTACGCACAGGAACGCCCGCTTAATTATGGTTTTCTTCTGCGCGGTCATGGCTTAACCTGCTGGGGACGCGATGTGGCCGAGGCCCGCCGTCATCTTGAAGGGTTAGAATTCTTATTTGAATGCGAAATGCGTTTACGACAACTGGAGAAGGTATGATTCGCGCAATTGTGACGGATATTGAAGGCACCACCAGCGATATCCGTTTTGTCCATGATGTTTTGTTCCCCTACGCGCGTGAGCGTCTGGCGGCCTTCGTCACCGCTCAGCAATACGCCGAGCCGGTCAAATCCATTCTGGACAACCTGCGCGATGAAATTGACGCGCCGCACGCCAGCGTCAGCACGCTTATCGACACCCTGTTTACCTTTATGGATGAAGACCGCAAATCGACGGCGCTGAAGGCACTGCAGGGGATTATCTGGCACGACGGATACGTCAATGGCGACTTTACCGGCCATCTCTACCCGGATGTGCTCCCTGCGCTGGAAAAATGGAAATCGCAAGGGATTGATCTCTATGTTTATTCCTCTGGCTCCGTCGCAGCGCAAAAACTGTTATTTGGCTACAGCGACGAAGGTGATATTACTCATCTGTTCAGCGGCTATTTTGATACCCATATCGGCGCCAAGCGTGAAGTGCAGTCTTATCAGAACATTGCGGCGCAAACGGGCATCTCCCCGTCGCAGATCCTGTTCCTGTCAGATATTCATCAGGAGCTGGACGCGGCTGAACAGGCAGGTTTTCGCACCCTGCAGCTGATTCGCGGCGATGATGACGGCGCAAGCCACCATCATCAGGTTCACCAGTTTGACGAGATTAACCCGGAGCAGATCCCTTCATGAGCGCATTGACCATTTATTCCGACAAAGACGCCCGTCAGCCTCTGTGGCAAAGCACTGATGCAGCCGAGATTGCCCAACAGCTCAACGCCAAAGGCGTGCGCTTTGAACGCTGGGCGGCCGATCGGGATTTAGGACAGGACCCCACGCCTGAAGCCGTGATCGAAGCTTATCAGCATGCGATCGATAAGCTGGTGGCGGAGAAGGGTTACCAGAGCTGGGATGTGATCAGCCTGCGCGCCGACAACCCGCAGAAAGAGGCGCTGCGCGCGAAGTTCCTGAACGAGCACACCCACGGCGAAGATGAAGTGCGCTTCTTTGTAGAAGGTGCCGGGCTGTTCTGCCTGCACATTGGTGATGAGGTGTATCAGGTGCTGTGCGAGAAAAACGACCTGATTTCCGTGCCGGCGGGCACGCCGCACTGGTTTGATATGGGTTCAGAGCCGAACTTTACCGCGATCCGTATTTTCGACAACCCGGAAGGCTGGGTGGCCCGGTTTACCGGTGATGCGATTGCGGATGCGTATCCGCGCCTCGCATGATCTTTGCTCCCTCTCCCTGTGGGAGAGGGCCGGGGTGAGGGCCGGGGTGAGGGCACCAGCGCGCCCTACGCGTTAAGCCCCTTCACATACCCCACCAGTTGATCCAGCACAATCCCCCACCCTTCGTGGAAGCCCATCTGCTCATGCTGCTCGCGGATCGCCTTCGTTGGATGCCGCGCAATGGCCGTGTAGCGGGTCTTGCCCTCCCCGACATCTTCCAGCAACAGGATCGCCGTCATAAACGGCTTTTCGGCCGGTTTCCAGCCTTCGGTATAACCGTCGGTAAAGACCAGCTTTTTGCCAGGATCGATTTCCAGAAAGACGCCGCGGTTATCCATCCGCTGACCGTCCACCTCAAACACGGTGTTGAACCGCCCGCCCACGCGGAGATCGAGATCGCATTCGGTCACCTTATGGGGTGCAGGAATGAAGAAGTTTTTGATGTGCTCGGGCGTAGTCCAGCACAGCCATAGCAGGTCGCGCGGTGCATCCACCACGCGCTCCAGTTTTAAATCTGTCTCAGGGTCGAGCGTCACGATGTTGTCCTCTCAGGGGAACCCCTTAAAGGATAGCCGGAGTCAGGCGAATTTCCCGTTTGCCACCGCTTCCGGTGTGACCACGCCCGTATCCAGTACCCAGCCGCTAATCAACGAGGCAGGCGTAACGTCAAAGGCCGGGTTATAGACCCGTGCATTTTCCGGCGCCCACTGCACCGCGCCAAAGCTTCCCGCCACGCCCGTCACTTCGCTGGCGGCACGCTGCTCGATGGGGATCGCGTCCCCGTTCGGGCAGGCCGGGTCGAGCGTGGTCTGCGGCGCGGCAACGTAGAACGGAATACCGTGGAATTTCGCCAGCACCGCCAGAGAGTAGGTGCCAATTTTATTCGCCACATCACCGTTGGCGGCAATGCGGTCGGCCCCTACCCACACAGCGTCGACCTGACCTTTCGCCATCAGGCTGGCGGCCATGGAATCGGTGATAAGCTGATACGGCACACCCAGCTCGCCAAGCTCCCATGCGGTCAGCCTGCCGCCCTGCAGCAGCGGCCGGGTTTCATCCACCCAGACGTTAGTGACGTTGCCTTCCTGATGCGCACGGGCAATAACGCCGAGCGCGGTTCCCACGCCCGCGGTTGCGAGACCGCCAGTGTTGCAGTGGGTCAGCAGACGGCTACCGGGCTTCACCAGCGCACTGCCCGCACGCGCGATGGCGTCGCAGAGCTGCTTATCCTCATCAATCAGACGCAACGCTTCCGCCGTCAGCGCTGGCACAAAATCTTCCTGCCAGAGCGCCAGCTTCATGCGGTCGAGGTTGTTCATCAGGTTAACCGCCGTCGGCCGGGAGGCGCACAGCGTTTCCAGCGCCAGCGCCAGTTCATCACGGCTTTTGCCGTTTTCGGCCAACAGCGCCAGCAGCAGGCTTGCAGAGAGACCAATCAGCGGCGCACCGCGCACGCGAAGGGCATGAATATGCCCCACCAGCGCCTCTACCGTTGTCGCGTCCAGCCAGCGTTTCTCCTGCGGAAGCGCCTGCTGGTCGAGAATAAAGAGCTGATTATCCGTCACCCGCAGGCTGGTCGTCTGTATTGTCTGCATGTCGTTAATTCCCTGTTGCGTTGTTGTAGCACATTGTGTCAGGATGAAATCCAGATGTATAGACGTCTACATGTCTTTATTCGCAAAATCAGTGAGGAGCAGGCAATGTCGCAATACCGTACCTTTACCGCCCAGGACGCCGTGGAGTATGCCAGGCAGTTTGGCGGCCTTGATAATCCCTCATCGCTGGTAGAGGCGCAGGAAGTGGGCGACGGTAACCTTAATCTGGTTTTCAAAATTTACGATGCCCAGGGCGTGAGCCGTATCATCGTTAAGCAGGCACTCCCTTACGTGCGCTGCGTCGGCGAGTCCTGGCCGCTGACGCTGGACCGCGCGCGCCTGGAGGCGCAAACGCTGGTTGAGCACTACCGGCACAGCCCGCAACACACCGTGAAAATCCACCATTACGACCCGGAGCTGGCGGTGATGGTGATGGAAGATCTCTCCAGCCATCGCATCTGGCGCGGCGAGCTGATTAAAAATCATCACTACCCGCAGGCCGCACGTCAGCTGGGGGAATACCTGGCGCACACGCTGTTCCACACCAGCGATTTCTACCTGCACCCGCACGATAAAAAAGCACAGGTGGCGAAGTTCATTAACCCTGAGATGTGCGAGATCACGGAAGATCTGTTTTTCAACGATCCGTACCAGATCCACGCGCGCAACAGCTACCCGGCCGAGCTGGAAAGCGACGTCGCCGCCCTGCGCGACGACGCTCAGTTGAAAATTGCCGTGGCCTCACTCAAGCATCGCTTCTTCTCGCATGCCGAAGCGCTGCTGCACGGCGATATTCACAGCGGATCGATATTCGTGGCGGAAGACAGCCTGAAGGCCATCGACGCTGAGTTCGGCTACGTAGGCCCGATTGGCTTTGACGTGGGCACCGCTATCGGCAACCTGCTGCTCAATTTCTGCGGCCTGCCGGGGCATCTGGGCATTCGCGATGCCGCCGCCGCGCGCGAACAGCGCCTGACCGATATTCAGGAACTCTGGAACACCTTCGCGGAACGCTTCCAGGCGCTGGCACATGAGAAAACGCGCGATGCCGCGCTGAGCGTACCGGGCTATGCCTCCGCGTTTCTGAAAAAAGTCTGGCACGATGCCATCGGCTTCAGTGGCACCGAGCTGATCCGCCGCAGCGTAGGGCTTTCACACGTGGCGGATATCGACACCATCGCGGATGACGCCATGCGCCACGAATGCCTGCGCCACGCGATTACGCTCGGCAAGGCGCTGATTGTGATTGCCGATCGCATCGACAGCGTGGAAGAGCTGGTGGCACGGGTGCGTCAGTACAGCTGAGACCGTTTGCCCGGTGACGCTGCGCTTACCGGGCAAACTCTCACCCCAGATACTCAATCACCGACAGCCCGCCGTTATAATCCGTGCTGTAAATAATCCCCTGCGCATCCACAAACACATCGCATGACTGGATCACCTGCGGGCGATTCGGCCGCGTGTCCATCATCCTCTCAGGCGCAGCAGGCACCAGCGCACCGGTTTCCAACGGACGATACGGATTGGAAATGTCATACGCGCGTATGCCAGCATTCTGGTAAGTGGCAAAAATCAGCGTTGAGCTGACAAAGCTCCCCGGCCGGTTTTCATGCAGATTATGCGGTCCGAAATGTGCCCCTTTCGTCACGTAGTCTCTCTCATCCGGCTGCGGGAATGTTGAGATACTGACCGGGTTTGCCGGCTCGCGGATATCAAACAGCCAAATCAGTTTCTCGCCGTCTTCCTGATTGTCGAGCACCGCTTCGTCGAGCACCACCAGCAGATCGCGGTCGGGCAGCGGCAGCGCGGTGTGCGTCCCACCGCCAAACGGCGGACTCCAGTTGCGATGGCTAATTAATGTCGGCTGGGTGCGGTCTTTCACGTCCAGCAGCGTCAGACCGCCGTCGCGCCAGCTGCCGTAGGCGGTATCGCCTGCGACGATCGCATGATGCAGCGCATAGCGTTTGCCTTCCGGCCAGTCAGGCTTTTCCCCTGCCGCCTGATTCATCCCCGGCAGCCACCAGCGCCCTGCCACTTCGGGCTTACGCGGATCGGCCAGATCGATGGTCAGGAAGATGTAGTCGGTAAAACCGTCGATCAGCGCGGACACATAGGCCCAGCGCCCGCCGACGTACCAGATGCGGTGAATGCCGATGCCGCTCAGTGACAGAAAGCCGATCTCACGCGGCTTGTCCGGCGTGGAAATATCAAACACGCGCAGCCCGGCGCTCCAGCCTTTGTCCTGCACGTCGCTGACGGTCTCTCCCACCTGACGGGTGTAGTAAACCTTCTCGTCGGCAAAACGGGCATCGGCAAACAGATCCCGGGCATTGATCACCAGCAGCAGATCGTCATGCGCCTGGAGGTGCACATTCCAGGTGCCGGGCGGCGCGGGAACATAGCCCGCGGGTTTGGGTTTTTTCGGGTCGCGCACGTCCACTATCGAAAAGCCCTGCGACACCATATGGCCGATCCAGGCGAAACCGCGGTGCACCATCAGCTGCACGCCGTCAGGGCGACCGCCCTGGTCGCTATGGCCAATCAGCCGCATATTGCGGCTGTATTCGGGGGTGGGTAATGCTGACATAGTGGATTCCTTTCGCCCGGTGGCGCTGCGCTTACCGGGCCTACGGGTGCAAAATGTAGGCCGGGTAAGGCGCAGCCGCCACCCGGCTTGTTTTATTTATTTTTCGCTTCCAGCGTCGCAAACCACGGGGCGATAAAATCTTCCGTCTGGCCCCAGCCCGGAATGATTTTCCCCAGCGACGCTACGTTCACCGCGCCCGGCTGGGCGGTCAGCAGGGCCTGCGGGATGGCCGCGGCTTTAAAATCGTAGGTGGCCGGTGTCGGTTCACCGGCAATCTTATTGGCCACCAGACGCACGTTGGTGGCCCCAATCAGCTTCGGATCCACCGCCACGCTCACCTTCCACGGGCTGCCCGGCTCGCGCATCAGCTGCAGATCCTGGTTGGAGATGTCGATGCTGTAGAGCTTGATCTCGGTGCGGCCGTTCTCTTTCAGCGCCTTATAGGCGCCCTGGCTGAAGGCGTCCCAGGTGCCCCAGATGGCGTCGATTTTACCTTTCGGGTATTTCGCCAGGATCGCGCCCACCTTGTTGGCGGTGTCACCCTGCACGTCAGACGAGACCGCGCCGATAGACTCCAGCTCTTTGATCTCCGGATACTGCTTTTGCAGCGCTTTATAGGCCGCCTGACGACGCTCCATCGGCGGGAAACCCGCCACCCACAGCTTGACGATATTGGCTTTGCCGTTGAAATCTTTCGCCAGCTGGCCGAAGGAGAGATTGGTCAGGGAGGCATCGTCCTGCTGGGTAACGGTCACGCCCGGGATCTCGCCGTTCACCGCAGTATCGAATACCGCGACTTTGATCCCGGCATCCACCGCTTTCTTCACCAGCGCAGTCGCATACGGATCGCGCCCCTGGGAGAGAATAATCCCGTCATATTTCTGGCTGATGGCCTGGTTCACAAAGTCCTGGAATTTGGCATCGTCCCCGTTGCTTAAAAAGGTGCTGACCTTAAAGCCGAGCTTCTTGCCTTCCTGAATCGCTCCGGCAATAAACTGCGTGGTGTTGTCGTCTGAACCGAGGTTACGGATCACCGCGATGCGGATCGGGCCGTCGTGGTTAGCAATGGCTGGTGGAAGCGGTGCCGGCGTGGCCGCAAAGCCAGGCAGAGCAGTGAATAACCCTAATGCCACCAAAGAGCGTGCAATCTTTTTCATTTTTTATCCCGTTGTGTTGTCAGCGTTTTTGTATGTAGGTAATCGCCAGCGCTACCGCGAGCACCAGCCCTTTTATAATGTCCATGGCGTAATACGGCACCGAGAGCATCACCAGCCCGTTCGACAGCACGCCAAGAATGATCGCCCCGACCAGGGTTCCCAGCGCGTTCGGCTTGCCGGAGCCGGCCAGTGAGAAGCCGATCCACGCCGCCGCCACCGCATCCATCAGGTAGCCGCCGCCCGCATTGACCTGCGACGAACCGATGCGCGAGGCCAGCAAAATCCCCCCCAGGCCCGCCAGCAGAGAGGCAATCACGTAGGCCGCGACCTTGTAACGGGTAGTGCGGATGCCGGAAAGGCGAGCCGCTTCCGGGTTACCGCCGATGGCGTACATCCGACGGCCGTGGGTGGTCAATGACAGGCCCAGCTGCGCCAGAATGGTCACCGCCAGCATGATGATCACGATGGTTGGCACCTGCCCCAGCAGGCTGAACGCCGCCGGAATGGTCCCTTCCGCCATGTCACCGCTCGGCAGCACCATGTTCTCGGTAATCGACCCGCCGTAGCTGTAAGTCATCGCCACGCCCTGGATCACAAACAGGCTGGCAAGCGTCGCGAGCATATCCGGAATACGCAGGATGACGATCAGAAAGGCGTTAAACAGCCCCACCAGCGTGCAGAGCGCGAGGGTGATCAGAATCGACTCGGTGGTGCCGAAGCCGTGCCAGACGAAGAGTGAAATCACCAGCGCGTTCGCCAGCGACGCGGTAGATCCCACGGAGAGATCGAACCCGCCAATGGTCAGCGAAATCGACACGCCAATGGCAATCACCGTCACGATGGCAATCGAACGCAGAATATTGATGATGTTATTCGGGTCGAGGAAGCTGTCCGACGCCAGGCCAAAAACGGCCACCAGCGCGACGACGGTCAGCAACATGCCCCACTTATAGAGAAAATCGAAAATCTGCTGACGGCCAGACGCCGCCGCGTTCACTGAAAGGGCCTTACTCACGACGCCGTTCCTCCGGTTGAATAATAAAGCAGGGTTTCTTCACGGGCCTCGGCCCCGGCGATTTCCGCCACGATACGCCCGTCCCACAGCACACAGATGCGGTCGCACAGCCCCACCAGCTCGGCAAACTCGCCGGAGGCGTAAATGACCCCTTTGCCCTCGCGCGCCAGGCCGTCAATCAGCTGGAACAGGTCGGTTTTGGCCTTCACATCCACGCCTTTGGTCGGTTCGTCGAATATCAGTACGCTGGCGTCATTGCGCAGCCATTTGCCGATGGCGACTTTCTGCTGGTTACCGCCGGACAGACGGCGCAGCACCTGCCCCGGCCCGCGCGCCCGCACGCCGACGCGGGCGATAACCTCTTCCGCCCAGCGCCACGCCTGACGATGGCCGAACAGGCTCCAGCGCGAGAAGCTGTTATCCGCCGTCACCGCCAGATTCATGCTCACCGGCTCGTCGATAAAAATGCCCTCTTTGCGCCGCTCCTCCGGCACCAGCGCCAGGCCGCGCAGCACCGAATCCGCCGGGTCGCGCGGTTTCCAGGGCTGATGATTCAGCTCACCGCGCGCCACGCGGCTTTTGCTGGCACCAAACAACGCTTTGCAGAGTTCGGTTTTACCTGCGCCCGCCAGCCCGGCTATGCCGAGAATTTCGCCTTTGCGCAGGTGCAGGGAGATATCTTTCAGCAGCGCGTCGTCGTGCAGCCCCTCCACGCGTAGCAGCGTTTCGTCGCCGTGCGCAGGGCGCGCGGGCGGGTAGATATCGCTCAGCACGTGGCCAAGCATCTTCTCGACAATCGCCTCGCCGCTGAGATCCGCCATTGGACCGGACTCAATCAGCTTGCCGTCGCGCAGCACCGTCAGGGTGTCGCAAATGGCTTTCAGCTCGTGAATGCGGTGCGAGATAAACACCACGCCGATGCCCTGCTGCTGTAAACGTCTGACCACAGCAAACAGGCGCTCGCTTTCGTGGGCGTCCAGCGGCGCGGTGGGCTCATCGAGAATTAAAAAACGGCAGTGATGGGACAACGCCCGCGCCAGCAAAATCTGCTGTTTTTCGGCAAGCGAACAGCTGTCGATAACGCGGCGTACGTCAAGAGAGACGTCCAGCTGTGCCAGGGCCTGTCTCGCCTGCTGGCGCAGCGTACGCCAGCTGAAGCGATGTCCCGGCTGCGCCAGCGTATCGAGCATGATGTTCTCGGCAATGGTTAATCCCGGGATCAACGCCACATCCACTTCCTGCTGTACCAGATGGATCCCCAGCCGTTTGGCGTCCAGCGGCTCGCGGATCGTCACCGGCTGGTTATTAATGCAGATCTCACCTTCATAACGTTCGTGCGTTCCGCACAGCACCGCCATCAGCGTTGATTTCCCCGCGCCATTGGCGCCGGTCAGGGCATGCACCGATCCGCCGGTTAGGGTGAAATTCACGCGCGACAGGGCCTGAAAGCCGGAAAAGGCCAGGCTGATACCGCGCATCTCAAGGCGACTGGAAACCATCCGCGTAAATCCTTCATTACTCTTCTGATTTAGCGAATTTTTCACAGCTCCGGTTGACTGACAACGACGGAAAAGGCATAAGTTAAAGCGAAATATTATTAGCCATCCGGATGTCCAGACATAACATCGGGTTAGCGCTTGCTAAAAAAGGACACCTTCATGAGCACCACCGATATCCGCGTCGTACCTGGCCCGGCGAACTACTTTTCCCATTCCGGAAGCCTTACGCGTCTGAATGACTTCTTTACCCCGGAACAGCTTTCCCGCGCGGTATGGATCTACGGCGAGCGCGCCATCGAAGGCGCGCGCCCTTTCCTGCCGGAGAGTTTTAACGCGCCGGGGGCGAAACACCTGCTGTTTAAAGGCCACTGCAGCGAGCGTGACGTCACCCACCTGGTGCATGACGCCGGCAGCGAGGCGAGCGTGGTGATTGGCGTTGGCGGTGGTGCGCTGCTCGATACCGCCAAAGCGGTGGCTCGCCGTCTGGGTATCCCGGTAGTGGCAATTCCGACCATCGCCGCCACCTGTGCGGCATGGACGCCACTTTCCGTCTGGTACAACGACGCCGGTCAGGCGCTGCAGTTTGAGATTTTCGACGACGCCAACTTCCTGGTGCTGGTCGAGCCGCAAATCATTCTCAACGCCCCGGCGGAGTACCTGCTGGCGGGGATTGGCGATACGCTGGCGAAGTGGTATGAAGCGGTGGTGCTGGCGCCTCAGCCTGAAAACCTGCCGCTGACCGTGCGGCTGGGCATTAACGGCGCGCTGGCGATCCGCGACGTGCTGCTGGCGCACAGCGAGGAAGCGCTGGCTGACCAGCAGCGCGGCGAACAAACCCAGGCATTCAGGGACGTGGTGGATGCCGTTATCGCCGGTGGCGGGATGGTCGGCGGCCTGGGCGAGCGCTATACCCGCGTGGCGGCGGCGCATGCAGTGCATAATGGCTTAACCGTACTGCCGCAAACGGAAAAATACCTGCACGGTACCAAGGTGGCCTACGGCATCCTGGTGCAAAGCGCTCTGCTCGGCCAGGAGGACGTGCTGGCACAGCTTATCTCGGCGTATCAGCGTTTCAACCTGCCGACCACGCTTCGCGCGCTGGAGGTCGATATCAATAACCACGAGGAACTGGATAAGGTCATTGCTCATACCCTGCGCCCGGTAGAGTCAATTCATTATCTGCCGGTGACGTTAACGCCTGAGGTTCTGCGCGCGGCGTTTGAGAAGGTGGAATCCTTCAGCCGTTAATTGCCCCGAGGGACTATACCTAATGATGATTCTCACCATTCTCGCAACGAGGTCATCATGCAGATCGATTTAACAGGTAAGAAGGCGCTGGTTACCGGCGCCAGCCGTGGGTTGGGTCGCGCTATCGCGCTGTCGCTGGCGCGCGCCGGTGCCGACGTGGTTATTACGTATGAAAAATCGGCCGATAAAGCCCAGGCGGTTGCCGATGAAATTAAGGCGCTTGGGCGGCACGGTGAAGCGGTGCAGGCCGACAGCGCCAGCGCGCAGGCCATTCAGGATGCCGTCACCCATGCGGCGCGCGCCCTCGGCGGGCTGGACATTCTGGTCAACAACGCCGGGATTGCGCGCGGCGGCCCGCTGGAGTCCATGACGCTGGCGGACATTGACGCCCTGATCAACGTCAATATTCGTGGAGTGGTCATCGCCATTCAGGAGGCTCTGGTGCATATGTCTGACGGTGGGCGCATCATTAACATCGGCAGCTGTCTGGCTAACCGCGTGGCCATGCCGGGCATTGCCGTTTACTCAATGACGAAGTCCGCCCTCAACTCTCTTACCCGCGGTCTGGCGCGCGATCTAGGCCCGCGCGGCATCACCGTTAACCTGGTCCATCCTGGCCCTACCAACAGCGACATGAACCCGGAGGATGGTGAGCAGGCAGAAGCGCAGCGCCAGATGATTGCCGTCGGTCACTACGGCCAGCCGGAGGACATCGCCGCGGCGGTCACCTTCCTTGCCAGCCCGGCCGCCGGGCAGATCTCCGGCACAGGACTGGACGTGGACGGCGGTCTGAACGCCTGATCGCACACTCTCTGCAAGCCTCTGTCGCCAGGCAGAGGCGTTTTGAAGCCGCCTCGAGGGAATGCGTTTTGCCTCTTACCGGCGTTTATTCTCCGCTCTACAGTACCCCATAAGAAATTCGGAATTTATCTAATAGTCTTATTATTTCCTTATATTTTGTGTGGGCGTACAGTGGAGGTACGGATGAAGATTGTCTGGTCCAATGGTGCAAAGAAGGCGTTTTCAAAGATTGACGAGCGGTATCAGCGACGCATTGAGGTAAAGCTTGCTGAACTGGATGACCGTTCCGCTCCCCGGCCCGATATCAAAAAAATATCGGCGACAGAAGATCATTTCCGGCTACGCGTTGGCGATTATCGCATCATCTATACGCTTCGGGACGATCCCGATGACCATTGTTATGTTTTGGCCATCAAGCGTAGAACTTCAACGACTTACCTGCATGAGGAGAGTGCACCCTATGGCTGTACAGCTAATCAAGGACGATAACGGGAAAACGCAGTACGTCGTTATTCCCTATCACGAATATTTTCGTATGCTCTTACAGATGGCAGAAATTGACGACGAAACCGACGACGACCTGGAGGATATTGAAGTCGAACACGATAGTCTGGATGACGTTGAGCTTCCTGGCGAGGTTTGCAGCATCATGACCTGGCAGAACGTCAGCCTGCAGGCCGCATGGCGCATCCTGCGCGGCATGTCCCAGCAGGAGGTGGCAGAGAAACTGGGTATCAGCCAGTCCGCCGTGTCACAGCTGGAAGCGCTGGACTCGCGCCCGCAAAAGCGTACCCGCGAAAAACTCGCGGCACTTTATGGCTGTAAGCAGGAACAGATCAGCCTCTATTTACCGAAAGAGGGTTAACAGCACTTCGCCCCGCCCTTGCCGCCGTAGCGGGCGTCCTGGCGATCGCGGAAAAATGCTTCGTAGGTCATTGGCGTCTGGTCCGGATGGTTGACCCGCATATGCTCGACGTAGTTGTCGTAATCCGGTACGCCGATCATCATTTTGGCGGCCTGGCCCAGGTACTTACCTGCTTTGGAAAGGGTGTCGAACATATTTCTCATCTCACAGGAAAAGTAGGCCGGGTAAGGCGAAGCCGCCACCCGGCACAAAGGTTAATGCGCCCCTTTCGCCTGGGTGACAATCGTTTCCAGGTTTTCAGGCATTGGCTCATACGGTGTCTCTTTCGCCGTCGGCTTGTCTTCTTTCAGCGCCGCCAGCGCGGTCTTCAGAGAATACAACGCCAGCACCACGACCACCACCATAAAGAAGATGGTCAGCCCGGCATCCAGACGGTTGTTAAACACCAGCTGCGACAGCTGTGATTCCGTGTACTGCGCCGGGATCTTACCGCTGTCGATCATCGCCTGGAACTTGTTGGCAATCGCCAGGAAGCCCACTTTATTGTCCGGACTGAAGGCTTTCTGCCAGCCCGCCGTCAGGGTACAAATCAGCAGCCAGGCCGTTGGTACCAGCGCCACCCATGCATAACGCTGACGTTTCATCTTGAACAGCACCACTGCACACAGCATCAGCGCCATGCCTGCCAGCATCTGGTTGGCAATCCCGAACAGCGGCCACAGGGTGTTAATCCCCCCCAGCGGGTCGACCACGCCCTGATGCAGGAAGTAGCCCCACGCCAGCACGCACAGGGCCGTCGCCAGCAGGTTCGCCGGTAGCGACTCAGTACGCTTCAGGTTCGGGGAGATCACCCCCAGCAGATCCTGCAGCATAAAGCGCGCCGCACGGGTTCCCGCATCCACCGCCGTCAGGATAAACAGCGCTTCAAACAGAATGGCGAAGTGATACCAGAATGACACGTCCATCAGCCCGCCCAGCGCGCCATGGAGGATATACGCCATACCGACCGCAAGCGTAGGCGCCCCGCCCGCTCGTGAGATAATTGACTGCTCGCCCACTTCACTGGCGATAGCCGTCAACGTATCAGGGGTAATCGCAAAGCCCCAGCCGCTCACCACCTGCGCGGCAGACGCCACGACGTCAGCGGTGCCCGCCGGCGCCAGAACCGCCATCGGGCTGTTCATCGCAAAGTAGACGCCCGGGTCGATAACGCAGGCGGAGACCAGCGCCATAATCGCCACGAAAGATTCCATCAGCATGCCGCCGTAGCCAATCAGGCAGGCCTGATTTTCATTTGCCAGCATCTTCGGCGTGGTGCCGGAAGCAATCAGCGCGTGGAAGCCCGACACCGCACCACAGGCGATGGTGATAAACAGGAACGGGAACAGATTGCCGGTCCAGACCGGGCCGGTGCCGTCGATGAATTTGGTCAGCGCAGGCATGGTCAGGGTCGGGCGCATAATCAGAATGCCAATCGCCAGCCCGACGATGGTACCGATTTTCAGAAAGGTGGAGAGGTAATCGCGCGGGGCCAGCAAGAGCCACACCGGCAGCACCGCCGCCACAAAGCCGTAGCCCACCAGCATCCAGGTGAGCTGTACGCCGGTAAAGTCAAAGAACGGTGCCCAGGTCGGGCTTTCCGCTACCCAGCCGCCGGAGATAATGGCGAACACCAGCAGCACCAGACCAATGACCGACACCTCACCAATGCGTCCCGGACGCAGGTAACGAATGTAGATCCCCATAAAAATGGCCAGTGGAATGGTGAACGCGACGGTGTAGGTCCCCCACGGGCTGTGGGTCAGCGCTTTCACCACAATCATCGCCAGCACCGCAAGGATGATCACCATGATCATAAAGGTCGCCACCAGCGCAATCACCCCGGCGGTGGCCCCCATCTCCTCTTTCACCAGCTCGCCCAGTGAACGGCCGTCGCGACGGGTGGAGACGAACAGCACCATAAAGTCCTGCACCGCCCCCGCCAGCACCACGCCGGCGAGGATCCAGATCATCCCCGGCAAATAGCCCATCTGCGCCGCCAGCACCGGCCCAACCAGCGGGCCCGCTCCGGCAATCGCCGCAAAATGGTGACCGAACAGCACTTTCTTGTCCGTCGGAACGTAGTCCAGCCCGTCGTTATGGCGAACGGCGGGGGTCATGCGCGTGGCGTCAACCGCTAAAACATTCTTCGCGATATAGCGGCCATAAAAACGGTACGCGATCAGGTAAATGCAGACGGAGGCAACGACAATCCACAGCGCGTTGATCTGTTCCCCCCGGTTGAGGGCGATATAACCCAGGGCAAAGGCTCCCACAACGGAGAGCCCTGCCCATAAAAGGTGTTTCCCTGAGTTGTTCATAATGGTGATCCGTTGTTGTGAAACAGTGAGATGTTACATTTTGTTTCTAGAACAACAGCGAAAATTTAACAACTTTGAAACGCAATAATGCGTGGTCAAACCAGACATTTACACCACATTGTTAAGCCGATCACTTTCGTACCGTCACCGGTCACACTTTTGCCTTTTTCGTCCCGCCCCGGCCTTACGGGATGATTTGTATCATTTTTTTTGCCCGAAACCCCGCCAGAATGACCCTGCGCAATGGCGTGCATACAAGGAAAAGGATATGAACAGTTCAGTACCTCAGGATAGTAAGGTCGGGCCCGGCGCGTACTTCGCCCTGGCGTTTGCAGCCGTCTTCTTCTCTGGCCTGTTGGGCGGAAAAGAGTGGTACGGCGTGTTTGATTTCACCACCCTGAACGGTGCGTTTGGCAAAGTGGTCAGTAAAGCCAGCCTGGAGGATGGCACTCTGACGACGGCCAGCAGCGCCTTTCGCGGCACAGGCGGCAGCGGTGCGATGGACGGCTTTCTCTTCGCGCTCGGTCTTATTCCGGCCGTGATGTTTGCGCTTGGGATGATCAACGTGCTGGAGCACTACGGCGCCCTGCGTGCCGCCCGCAAGCTCTTAACCCCGCTGCTGCGCCCCCTGCTGGGCATTCCCGGCACCACCGGGCTGGCACTGATAGGCAGCCTGCAAAGCACCGACGTGGGCGCGTCACTCACCCGAAACCTGTCTGATGAAGGGCAAATCAGCGAAAAAGAGAAAGATGTCTTCGCCATGTTCCAGTTTTCCGCCGGGGCGATGATCACCAACTTTTTCTCCTCCGGCGCCATCCTCTTTACGCTGGTGGCCGTCGACGGCACGGCTGCCGTTCCCACCTCCATCGGCGCCTGCATCGCTGTGATGTTCATCATGAAAATCGTGGGGGCAAATCTGCTGCGTTTGCTCCTCTCTTTCACCGCTAAAGGAGACGCCGCATGAGTGCTCCACAATCCAACCCGGTTATCACTGATGTCTTCGTCGAGGGGGCACGCAAAGGCTGGAGCATTGCCACCAGCAGCACCCTGCCCAACGTGGTAATGGCGTTTATCATCATCAAAGCGCTGGAGATCACCGGCGCGCTAAAAGGACTGGGGATGCTCTTCGCCCCGCTGATGGGGCTGTTTGGCCTGCCGGGCGAAGCCGCCGCCGTGCTGATTGGCGGCTGGATGTCGATGGGCGGTGGGATAGGCGTCGCCATTGGTCTGTTTGATAAGGGCATTCTCACCGGCGAGCACCTGGCGATTCTGGCGCCTGCCATCTACCTGATGGGCTCGCAGGTGCAGTACCTGGGCCGCATTCTGGGGGTAATCGGCACCCGCGCCAGACGCATTCCGCTGATGATCGCCATCTCGGTAGTCAACGCATTCTTAGCCATGCTGCTGATGCGCATTATTCTCTGAACAGGACGTGAACATGAATCTTGACCATTACATCGAAGAACTGAAAAGCCTGGTGAACGTAGACTGTGGAACCCAGACGATTGCAGGCGTCGCCACCGTGGCAGCCGTTATGCAGCAGCTCTGGCAGCGCGAGGGCTGGCATACCGAACAGGTGAACCTGGGCGACAAGGTGGGTCCCGGCGTTTTCGTCTGCAACAAGCCGCAGGCACAACAGTTTGACGTGCTGCTGGTGGGCCATCTGGACACCGTGTTTGCCCCCGGCACCGTGGCCGGGCGCCCGCTGAGCGAGGACGATACTCGCCTGTACGGCCCCGGCGTCTCGGATATGAAGAGCGGACTGCTGAATATTTTATGGGCAATGCGCGAACTGGACACCGCTGACAAAGAACGTCTGGCGATAGCCGTGGCGATGAACCCGGACGAAGAGACGGGTTCTGTCTATTCCCACGAATGGATTGGCACGCTGGCAAAACGCTCCCGCTGCGTGCTGGTCTGCGAAGCCGCCCGCGCCGACGGCTCGCTGGTAAAAGCGCGGAAAGGCATGGCGGGCTATCACCTCACCTTTAGCGGCGTGGCGGCGCATGCGGGTAACGACCCGGAAAAGGGCCGCTCGGCGATCGCCGCCCTGGCGAACAGCGTTATCGCCATTAATGCCCTGACGAACTGGGATCGCGGCACCACGCTGAACGTTGGGGTGATACAGGGCGGCAGCGCGGCGAACGTGGTCGCGGACAGCGCTGTAGCCGAACTGGACGTTCGCTTCTGGGAAAACGATGAGTATGACCGGGTAAATCAGGCGCTGGAGGCGTTATGTGAAAAAGGCTTTCTGGACGGCGTGACCACCACGCTGACGCGGGTTAACCACAAACCGGCGATGGCAGCAAGCGTTGCAACGCACGCGCTGATGCAGCAGGTTGAAGCGGCAGGGAAAGCGGAAGGTATCGCCATTACCTGGCAGGCAGTTGGCGGCGGCAGCGATGCCAACCACACCGCGGCGCTCGGCATCCCGACGCTTGACGGCTTCGGGCCCGTTGGCGCCGGGTTCCACAGCCCCGCGGAGTGGCTGGATAAAGCGTCCATAGCGCCGAGAATTCGGTTACTTAAGCGCGTCGTTTCAATGCTCTAATTTTGCACGACACTGTCCCCTCTCCCT
>NZ_RXRN01000033.1:0-50536 GCF_003986875.1 Enterobacter sp. WCHEn090032 | reverse complement strand
ATTTAGCGTGCTGATATGGCTCAGTTGGTAGAGCGCACCCTTGGTAAGGGTGAGGTCCCCAGTTCGACTCTGGGTATCAGCACCACTTTATACTTAGGTTAAATTTCGGCAAGAAGTAAAAGAATTTGTCTGGCGGCTTTAGCGCGGTGGTCCCACCTGACCCCATGCCGAACTCAGAAGTGAAACGCCGTAGCGCCGATGGTAGTGTGGGGTCTCCCCATGTGAGAGTAGGGAACTGCCAGACATCAAACAAGTGAAAAGGCCATCCGAAAGGATGGCCTTTTTGCGTTATGATTGCCGTGAAAACCGTAGGCCCGGCAGGCAACGCGCCTCCGGGCAAGAGAGCAGATTAATGAATCACCTGCGACAGGAAGGCTCGCGTGCGTTCTGACTTAGGATGGGCAAAGAACTCATCCGGTGGTGCCTGCTCAACAATCTCCCCGCGATCCATAAAGATCACCCGGTCGGCCACGGTTCTCGCGAATCCCATTTCATGTGTCACACACAGCATGGTCATGCCGGATTGTGCCAGCCCAATCATGGTATCCAGCACCTCTTTCACCATCTCAGGATCCAGGGCTGACGTCGGTTCATCAAACAGCATAATTTTCGGCTTCATACACAGCGAGCGGGCGATAGCCACGCGCTGCTGTTGGCCACCCGATATCTGACCAGGAAATTTATTGGCATGCTCTGCAATACGTACGCGTTCGAGGTAGTGCATTGCCAGCGCCTCCGCTTCCTTTTTAGGCATCTTTCGTACCCAAATTGGCGCAAGCGTACAGTTCTGCAGAACGGTCAGGTGTGGAAACAGATTAAAGTGCTGGAATACCATTCCCACTTCCTGACGCACGCGTTCAATGTTGCGGATATCTTCATTCAGCTCGATACCATCAACCACAATGCGTCCTTGCTGATGTTCTTCAAGATGGTTAATACAGCGAATGGTTGTGGATTTCCCGGAGCCGGAAGGGCCGCAAAGAACGATGCGTTCCCCCTGCTTTACCTTGAGATTAATGTCTTTCAGGACATGGAACTGTCCGTACCATTTATTCACATTTTCCAGCGTAATCATCGCGTCGGCGGGTGTCATAGTTATTTGGCTCATAATTTCCTCAGTGCGGTGTACGCCCGGTGTTAAAGCGCTTTTCCAGATGCTGGCTGTAGCGCGACATGCTAAAACAAAAGATCCAGTAGATAAGGGCTGCAAAGACATATCCTTCTGTGGACATGCCCAGCCAGACAGGGTCCACGGTGGCCTGTTGCACGCTGCTAAAGAGATCGAACAACCCGATGATGATCACCAGGCTGGTATCTTTGAAGAGGGCAATGATTGTGTTGACCAGTCCCGGGATAACCAGCTTGAGAGCTTGTGGAAGAATGACCAGCCCCTGCGTTTTCCAGTAACCGAGCGCCAGTGATTCCGCCGCTTCGTACTGGCCTTTAGGTAACGCCTGCAGCCCACCTCGTACAACTTCAGCAACATAGGCTGACTGGAAGAGAATCACCCCAACCAGCGCACGGATCAGTTTGTCTATCGTGGTGCCTTCTGCCATAAACAGCGGCAGCATGACCGAAGACATAAACAGAACGGTGATAAGCGGCACGCCGCGCCAGAACTCAATGAAGATAACGGAGAGCACGCGTACGATCGGCATTTTTGAACGCCGTCCCAGGGCAAGTAAAATCCCCCACGGCAGCGCGCCGGCTATCCCCACCGAAGCGATAATCAGCGTCAGCGTCAGTCCGCCCCACTGGCGTGTTTCTACGCGTTCCAGCCCCAGGAAACCGCCATACAGTAGTATCCAGACAATGATGGGATAAACCACCGCCCAGCCGGCAATGTAGCGTCCACGATGAGGCAGCTTTTTCCAGAACATGACCGCGACAGAGAGCAGGCCGATGACCAACGCCAGATTTATCCGCCAGCGCTGTTCATGTGGATACAATCCATACATGAACTGACCGAAACGCTCATGAATAAACACCCAGCAAGCGCCAGCCTTGGTGCAGTCTGCCCGGGTGGAACCGACCCAGTTAGCCTGTAAAAACGCCCAGTTCAGCAGAGGCGGGATCAATTCCCACATCAGCCACAGGCAGACGATCGTCAGCAGGCTATTACTCCAGCTGGAGAACAGATTCTTACGCGCCCACAGAATAAAGCGTCCACCTGTCGAGTTGGCAGGGCGCGAGGCGTGCGACAGTATCGCTTTTGTCATCATAGTTCCTTAGCGCTCGACCAGTGCTATACGACGGTTATAAAGGTTCATCAGCAATGAAATCACCAGGCTGATGATCAGATAGACAGACATGGTGATCGCGATGGTTTCAATGGCTTGTCCGGTCTGGTTAAGCACGGTTCCGGCGAAGAGTGACACCATATCGGGGTAGCCTATGGCTGCGGCCAGCGACGAGTTTTTGACAATGTTCAGATACTGGCTGGTCAGGGGAGGAATAATGACCCGTAAAGCCTGCGGAATGATGACCTGGCGAAGCGTCACGGTATGGGGCAAACCCAGAGAGCGTGCCGCCTCGTGCTGTCCGTGAGGTACAGCCTGGATCCCTGCACGGATAATCTCAGCGATAAACGCGGACGTATAAATCGACAGCGCCAGCGTCAGTGCGGCCAGCTCAGGAATTAATACCATCCCGCCCTGAAAGTTAAAGCCACGCAGATGCGGAATATCCCAGTGCAGCGCTGCTCCGAACAGCCAGTGTGCCAGCAGCGGCAGGCAAACAATCAGGACAGCCGCCGTGGGCCAGGTTCTGCGAAGCTGCCCGGTTTTGATCTGATGCTTGCGATTAAAACGGAATACTCCAGCAGAGAGAGCAAGCGCTATCACAATCGCTCCGATAAAAGCGTACAGTCCATCACCTGGCAGAGGAGAAGGAATGGACAACCCTCGGTTACTGAGGAAAAACAGCTCAAACGCGTCGACGGCCTGACGGGGACCCGGAAGGTTACGCAGCACGGCGAAATACCAGAAGAAGATCTGCAGCAGTGGTGGGATATTACGGAACGTCTCGATATAAACAGTCGACAGTTTCCGCAGGAGCCAGTTTTCAGAGAGACGCGCCAGGCCGATAAAGAACCCCAGTATCGACGCGAAGACGATACACAGCGCCGAGACCAACAGCGTATTCAATAAACCGACGACGAACACGCGTCCGTAGGTGTCTCCTTCCTGGTAATCAATAAGGTGCTGAACAATGCCAAACCCCGCGCTGCGATCCAAAAACGCAAAACCGGAGGTAATGCCGCGGTTATTCAGGTTGGTGATCGTGTTGTGGATGAGATACACGGCGATGAGAACAACCGCAACGATAGCAATAATCTGGAATAGCCAGGCGCGGACCGCGGGATGAGAAAAGGATAGCGATCCTTTTACGGCTGAGCGGCGATGGGACATAAAGAAACCTCAATAACCATGACTCTGGAGTGGGCACCGCCTGAGCAGTGCCCGTTACAGCTATGACTTAACGTACTGGTGGCGCGTACTGAATACCGCCGTTATTCCAGAGATTGTTCTGGCCGCGTTTGATCTTCAGCGGGCTATCCGATCCCACGTTGCGCTCAAAGATCTCAGAGTAGTTGCCCACCTGTTTGATGATGTTGTAAGCCCACTTGTTATCCAGCTTCAGATCTTTACCGAAATCACCCTCTTTACCGAGCAGGTGCGCCATATCCGGGTTGGATGGATTCGCGGCTTTCTCATCCACGTTTTTCGAGTTGATGCCCATCTCTTCTGCGTTCAGCATGGCAAACAATGTCCAGCGAACAATGGAGAACCAGTCTTCATCGCCACGGCGTACCACAGGTCCGAGAGGTTCTTTTGAGATCACTTCAGGCAGGACAATCCACTCAGCCGGGTTGCTCAGCTTAATACGTAAGGCATACAGCTGTGACTGGTCAGAAGCCAGGGTGTCACAACGACCGGACTCCAGCGCTTTAGCCGATTCATCCGAGCGGTCAAATGTCACAGGGGTGTACTTCATGTTATTGGCTTTGAAATAGTCTGCGACGTTCAGCTCGGTATCAGTACCAGCCTGGATACAGACGGTGGCACCATCCAGTTCTTTCGCGCTTTTCAGGCCCGCTTTGTTATGGGTCAGGAAGCCGATGCCGTCATAATAGGTCACGCCGGTAAATGACATTCCCATACCCGCGTCGCGGGAGGAGGTCCAGGTGGTATTACGGGAGAGCATGTCAACCTCGCCGGACTGCAGCGCCGTAAAGCGCTCTTTCGCCGTCAGCGGGGTGTATTTTACTTTGCTGTCATCACCAAAAACGGCAGCTGCGACGCCACGGCAGACATCCACATCAATACCGGTAAATTTGCCGTTCGCATCGGCATAGGAGAAGCCAGGCAAACCGTCACTGATACCACATTGAACAAAACCTTTCTTTTTAACGGCATCCAGTGTCGTTCCCGCATGGGCTTGACCGGCTACGGCAAACAACATGCCTGCAGCGGCCAGGCTGGCTATCATCGTCTTTTTCATAATGCATCCTGTGTGGCGAATTTATCGTTATAGAGGCGTTTTAAAAACGCTTTACCTGTCTGTGGCGTTGGCCAACGTTTATAAAGCAAACGTAATGCCAGTTTTGCGTTCGACAAAATAAGTGAGAAGTGAACGCTTAATGCTGAGTGTAGACAGGCTTAAATAAAACGAGCGCCCCGAAACGGTGCGAAATTACAACCTGTGCCACAAATCGGAGCAAAAGTTTTAACGAGAGTCAGAGGAAATGAAGAGATAGTTTCCAGAGTGAATATTGGCAGGGTATTCAATAGGAATAATGTGTGAAAATCATCACGATAGAATATGAAATTTTAATGAGTATACGGAAAAGTTGTGACTGGCTTCTGGCTGCAATTAATTATTTGAATAAATACGGGGCTATTTTTTTACTTATTTGAAAACACTGCACTCTTTAAATGCAAAAGCGCGGCCGGAGCCGCGCTTCTGAACAGATGTTATTTGGTCAGGGCAACGATACCCAACGTCAAACCCGCCACAGCGGCTGCACCACCGGCGATAGCACCCGCGGTTTCCCAGTTATCCTGGGTGGTGCCTTTCATACAGGTATTGGTATGAACCAGTCGGCCCTGGTCATCGTAAACCGGTACACATGGAGAGTCGTGCGCGCAACCAGCAAGCAACGCAGCGAGGAGTGCAACGGAAATGAATCTTTTCATGATGTTACCTCAGTATTATTTCTCGTCCGCTATAAAGCCAGGAGGGCAATTAGCGAACTGGAGGTTATTTTACCACCGGGGTAAGACCGTGTTACACGAGGAATAATCTCAATTTATGTCGTTTGTAAAAATCGTGGAGAAAAGTCGGTTTCAGGAAGAATTAATGGAGGAATTATGAAGTTGCAATAGGCTGTTTTTACTTAATGCAAACTACCCTGGTTTTAACGCTGCTATTTTGTAAAGTCTAATTCGTTGTTTATGTTAAAAATAAAAAGGCACCAAAGGTGCCTTTCAGGAAAACATTACTCTTTATGGCGGGTGAATCGTCGGCGGACAACCACAAAGAAAACGGGCACGAAGAAAATGGCCAGAAGCGTTGCGGAAAGCATCCCTCCCATCACGCCCGTACCCACGGCGTTTTGCGCGCCGCTCCCGGCCCCGGTGCTGATCACCAGCGGCATGACGCCGAGAATAAAGGCCAGGGAGGTCATCAGGATGGGGCGAAGGCGCATCCTTGACGCTTCCAGTGTAGCTTCAATAATACCTTTACCTTCTTTCTCCATCAGGTCTTTGGCAAACTCGACGATCAGGATGGCGTTTTTCGCCGATAAACCAATCGTCGTCAACAGGCCGACCTGGAAATAGACGTCATTGTTTAACCCGCGCAGCGACGCTGCAAGCAGCGCTCCAATGACACCCAGCGGCACCACCAGCATGACTGAGAACGGAATGGACCAGCTTTCATACAGGGCCGCCAGACACAGGAACACCACAATCAGTGAAATGGCGTACAGCGCCGGCGCCTGGTTACCCGAAAGCCGCTCCTGATAAGACATTCCCGTCCAGTCATAGCCGATGCCGGAAGGCAGTTTTGCCGCGAGGCTTTCCATCATCACCATCGCCTCACCGGTACTTTTCCCCGGGGCTGATTCACCGAGGATCTCCATTGATGGCATCCCGTTGTAGCGCTCCAGGCGAGGTGAACCATAGACCCAGTGCGCGTTGCTAAAGGCTGAGAACGGGACCATTTCCCCATTCGCGCTGCGCACGTAGAGGTTGTTAATATCGCCTGGCAGCATACGGAATTTTGCGTCGGCCTGGACGTAGACCTTTTTCACGCGTCCGTGATCGATAAAGTCATTCACATAGGTGCCACCTAACGCCGTCGAGATCGTCTGGTTAACGTCAGAAATACTGACACCCAGCGCCTGCGCTTTCTCCTGATCGACATCCAGCTTGAACTGAGGCGTATCTTCAAGACCGTTAGGACGCACGCGAACCAGCAGATCAGGGTGCTCTTTCACCATGCCGAGCAGTTGGTTACGCGCCTGCGTCAGCTGGGTATGCCCCAGGTTAGCCTGGTCAATCAGCTCAAAGTCGAAGCCCGTGGCGGTACCCAGTTCAATAATTGCAGGCAGGTTAAACGGGAACACGAGACCATCTTTAATCTGACTGAAGGCTTTGGTCGCGCGACCCACAATGGCTTCGACGCCATTTTCCGCCCCCGGACGCTCCTCCCAGGGCTTCAGGCTGATGAAGGCAATGCCGGAGTTCTGACCCTGGCCGCTAAAGCTAAAGCCGTTAACGGTAAAGACGGATTCCACATTCGCCTTCTCTTTGTTCAGATAGTAATCCTGAACCTGGTCGAGGACCTGCTGAGTGCGCGTCTGGGTTGCCCCCGCCGGGAGCTGAACCATCGTCATAAACACCCCCTGATCCTCTTCGGGCAGGAAGGAGGTCGGTAAACGAAGGAAGAGCACCGCCATCCCGCCGACAATAATGACGTACACCACCAGATAGCGGCCGGTCTTACGCAAAATACCGCTCACGCTGTTGCTGTAGTGCTCCACACTTTTATCAAAACGCGCATTAAACCAGCCGAAGAACCCCCCTTTCTGCGCATGATGGTCGCCGGAGACGGGCTTGAGCAACGTTGCACAGAGTGCGGGCGTCAGGATGAGCGCAACCAGTACGGAGAGCGCCATAGCGGAAACGATCGTCAGTGAGAACTGGCGATAGATTGCCCCCGTTGAACCGCCAAAAAAGGCCATTGGAATAAAGACCGCCGAGAGCACCATGGCGATCCCCACCAGCGCCCCCTGGATTTGCCCCATCGATTTCTGCGTGGCCTCTTTCGGCGGCAGCTTGTCTTCTACCATGACGCGTTCAACGTTCTCGACGACCACGATGGCGTCATCCACCAACAGACCTATCGCCAGCACCATGCCGAACATGGTCAGGGTATTGATGGAGAAACCGAACGCCGCCAGAACCGCGAAGGTCCCCAGCAGAACGACCGGAACCGCGATAGTCGGGATGAGCGTCGCCCGCAGGTTTTGCAGGAACAGGTACATGACCAGGAAGACGAGAATAATCGCTTCAAACAGGGTCTTCACCACTTCGTGAATGGAGATTTTCACAAAAGGTGTGGTGTCATAGGGGTAGACAACCTTCAGCCCCTGCGGGAAGAACTGCTGCAGTTGCGCCAGTTTGCTCTTGATGGCTGCCGCCGTGTCCAGCGCATTTGCCCCGGTCGCCAGCTTAATCCCCAGGCCGGTTGCCGCCTGCCCGTTGATTTTGGTCACCATGTTGTAGTTTTCGCCGCCCAGCTCAATGCGAGCCACATCTTTCAGATGCACCATTGAGCCATCCTGATTCACTTTGAGCGTGACCCGGCCAAACTCTTCCGGCGATTTCAGGCGGGTTTGCGCGATGATCGAGGCGTTCAGCTGCTGCCCGGGAATGGACGGCGTTCCACCCAACTGGCCTGCCGCTATCTGGTCATTCTGCGTTTTCAACTGGTTGATAATATCCAGCGGCGTCAGCTGATATTTGTTCATCGCATTGCTGTCGAGCCAGATGCGCATCGCATACTGGGCACCAAACAGCTGGACGTCGCCGACGCCAGACGTTCGGCTGATGGCATCTTTGACGTTTGAGGCGACATAGTCGGAGATGTCATCCTGCGTGAGATGTTTGTTATCTGAAACAAAACCTGCGACCAGCAGGAAGCTGCTGCTGGACTTCTCAACGCCAATCCCTTGTTGCTGTACCTCTTGCGGCAGCAGCGGCATGGCGAGCTGCAGTTTGTTCTGAACCTGCACCTGGGCGATGTCCGGATCGGTCCCTGACTCGAAGGTGAGGGTGATCGTGACGTTACCTGCCGAGTCGCTGGTGGAAGACATATACATCAGGTTATCGATACCGTTCATGTTCTGTTCGATAACCTGGGTCACGGTATCCTGCACCGTTTGGGCATCAGCACCCGGGTAGGTTGCGGATATCGCCACCGCAGGAGGCGCAATGGTCGGATACTGGGCGACGGGAAGTTTGAGAATGGCCAGCCCGCCGGCAATCATTAAAATGATGGCAAGTACCCAGGCGAAAACCGGCCGCTGAATAAAGAAATTAGCCATGTTGTCGTCCCTTAACTGGCTGGAGCGGTGGTGGTATCAGGCGTGGCGACCACGGTTGCCCCCGGTCTGACTTTCTGTAACCCGCTGACAATAACGCGGTCACCGTTTTTCAGCCCTTCTGTTACCAGCCAGCGATCGCCAATTGCCTGTGGGGCGACGACGGTACGTGCCTCAACCTGGTTTTTATCATTCACCACCATAACGGTTGCATCGCCTCGTGGCGTACGGGTCACCCCCTGCTGTGGAACCAGGATCGCATCCGGCTGCGTGCCTTCATCAATGCGGGCACGAACGAACATGCCGGGTAACAGCAGATGTTGCGGATTCGGGAAAATGGCACGCAGGGTTATCGAGCCGGTACTCTCATCGACCGTGACGTCAGAGAACTGCAAAGTGCCTTTCAGTGGGTAGGGCTGCCCATTCTCCATCAGCAGCTCAACGGTACTGGCGGACTCGCCTTTCTGCAGACTCGTCTGTTTCAGACGCATAAACTCATTACTGGACTGGGTGACATCGACATAAATCGGATCAAGCTGCTGGACCGTTGCCAGGGCTGTGGCTTGTCCGTTGGTGACGAGAGCCCCTTCGGTTACGCTGGATTTACCGATGCGGCCATCGACAGGCGATGTAACTTTGGTGTACGCAAGGTTAATACGCGCGCTTTCAACACCGGCTTTGGCAGCAACGACGCTGGCGTCTGCCTGCTGAGCCGTTGCTACAGCCTGGTCATACTCCTGCTTGCTGACATACTGTGTGCCCACCAGTGGGAGATAACGTTTCACGGTCAGGTGCGCAATACTGGCTGCCGCCTGGGCCTTCGCCAGCTCGCCTCTCGCGCTGTCATAGGCTGCCTGATAGGTCGCGGGATCAATCTGATAAAGTGACTCACCCGCTTTAACATCACTCCCTTCCGTGAAGTTGCGACGCAGGATGATGCCGCTAACCTGAGGACGAACCTCCGCAACCCGAAATGCATCGGTTCTGCCCGGGAGTTCAGTGGTAACAGCCAGAGGCGCGCTTTTCACGATATGCACGCTGACCTGAGGTGCCTGCGGGGGTTGTTGTTGTTTTTCCTGACCATCGCATCCAGTGAGCAGTACCGCGCAGACAATGAAACCGGATAAGGGTAAGCGTCTGAAATGATTCGTCATTACTGTTCCTTTAAATACCCATTAACCGATATATGTCATGAACCGGTAGTTGGGGCAGAGGGATAAAAAATAAAATGTAGCTGCGTATAATAATGAGGGTATTTAATGTTTTTTAATTTATAAGTGCGAATGAGCTGGCCTGAAGACAAAATCAGAATCGGGCCTGAGGTTTACGGTAATATACGTCTGGCATAATTATCAGATAAACCGCGTTTAAGGTTATCCAATCATTCAGGTCATGAATTTAATTAGCTTGATGTATTTGTATTAATGATAAATTATGTGCGTTGACTTTTTTTGTGCAAAATGAAAACGGAAATTGGTGAATACTTTCATTTTTATGAACGCAGCAATATCTATAAACCTTGTGTATAACGAGTAGTCGTCTATGGCGCGTAAAAAGAAAGAAGAGGCTCAACAGACCCGACAGCAGCTGATTGAGGCGGCTATCGGACAGTTTGCAACACGTGGCGTAGCCAATACGACGCTGACGGATATCGCGGATGCCGCCAGGGTGACGCGCGGCGCGATCTACTGGCACTTCACCAGTAAATCTGAAATTTTTAATGCCATCTGGGAACAGCAATTACCGCTTCGCGACATTATTCGCGACCGGCTTTCCCTTTCCGAAAATGACGATCCGTTGTTAATGCTTCGTGAGCAGTTTATTACAGCATTGCAGTATATTGCCCATGAGCCGCGGCAATGTGCGCTTTTACAAATTCTGTATCATAAGTGTGAATTTAGCAGCGATATGATTTCAGAAAGTGAAATCAGAAAGCGTATTGGGTTCAATGATGACGCGTTACGTGTCACGCTGGAGGGCTGTATTTCGCGGGGGATTATTTCACCCAGGATGAATGTGGACCTCACATTGATCGTATTTCACGGTTTTTTTAGCGGAATCATTAAAAACTGGTTAATGAATAACGACAGTTTTAATCTCTACCAGCAGGCGCCCGCCCTCGTCGATAGCATTCTGGCGACACTCCCGATCGTTCGCGTATCGCCTCATGATGATTACAGCTCCGCGCCAGGTAACATTTCTCCCCGGGCACACAGTGCCTCTACGGTCTGTGCGCTGACAGGTTTACCTAACAGATAACCCTGAAGGGTGTTACAGCCAAGCTCGGTCAAAAAGTTTTGCTGTGCTTCGGTTTCCACCCCTTCCGCCACAACTTTCAGGTTAAGCGTTTTTGCGAGGGCCACAATCGCCGAAACAATGGTGGCATCCTCGCTCTCACCGCTTAACTCTTTCACAAATGCCCTGTCGATCTTGAGTTCGCAGGCCGGCAAACGCTTGAGATAGAGCAGGCTTGAATATCCGGTGCCAAAATCATCAATAGAGGCCTTCACACCTGCATCCGTCAGCTCTGTCAGCACCCGCACACTTTCATCCGGGTTGCTCATTGCCGTGGTCTCCGTCACTTCCAGGATCAACATTTCCGGCGGCACATGATGACGCGCCAGGCAGTCGAGAACCGTTTTAACCAGCGAAGGTTGTTCGAACTGCAACGTTGACAGGTTGACTGCCATTGACCAGCTTTGATGTCCCTGAAGATGCCATTCCCGCAGCTGGCGGCAGGCTTCATTAATGACCCAGTTGCCAATGGGGATGATCAGCCCCGTTTTTTCCGCCAGCGGCAGGAAGAGATCCGGAGTCAGTAATCCCTGCTTTGGATGTTGCCAGCGTAATAACGCCTCAAAGCCGAGAACCGGCCCTGCGGGAGCGTGAAATTTTGGCTGATACAGCAGGCGTAGCTCATGGCGATCGATCGCCATCCACAGATCGTTCATTAGCTGAAGATGGGTCTGCGCCAGGGTATTCATGGAGGGCTGGAAAAAGTGGTAACCGTTCCGGCCCATATGCTTCGTGTGATACATCGCAGCATCGGCATTAAACATCAGCTCGCGCTCGGTTTTGCCGTCATGAGGATAAAGTGCGATGCCAATACTGAGGGTCACCACCAGTTCATAGGGGTCGAGATTGAACGGGCTATCGATGGCGTGCACCAGCGAATTTGCCAGCGAGGCCGCATCGTCGGGACCTTCACCCTCTGCCAGCAGAACAAACTCATCACCGCCGATACGCGCAAGGGTGAACTGGCCTTTCAGGAGAAGCAGCAGACGCTGCGTGACGGCGACCAGCAGCCTGTCGCCGACATCATGGCCGTAGGCATCATTGACGGCTTTAAAACCGTCGAGATCCATGAACATCAGCGCAAAACGGGTGCCTTCACGATCGGCTTTGCTGATGGCCTGATCGAGTCTGTCTTCCAGAAGAATACGGTTGGGCAGCCGCGTCAGGGTATCATGCAGGGCCAGTTGTGCGAGTTCCCGATTCGCTTCTGCAAGCGATGAGGCCAGAAGGGCGGTACGTGCCTGGAGACGGGCATCCAGCATCGACACCAGCAGGGTGATCCCAAGAATAGAGAGCGCGACGACGCTGACCAGCACCGCCAGCCAGCTCCCGTTTATACCGTCATGATGAACCATGGTGGACATCGGGAACTGCGCGGCTTTCATCCCGGCGTAGTGCATACCGGCAATGGCAATCCCCATGGTGATGGCGGCACCCATGCGCATCAGTACGACCTGCGCGGCTTCGTGGCGCAGGCGGAAGGTTAGCCAGAGTGCCGCGAGTGAAGCGGCAAGGGCAATCACAACCGAAATGGCGACCCAGAACGTGTCCCAGATAATCCCGGGCATCACTTCCAGCGCTGCCATGCCGGTGTAATGCATGGCAACAATACCGCCACCCATCACCAGCGCGCCTGGCAGCAGACGACGCAAGCGCAATTGTTCGCAGCTGACAAGCCACAGCGCAAACAGTGACGATCCCACGGCGATAACCATGGATAACACCGTCAGGGTGGCGTTGTAGCTCATGCTCATGGAGAGGTCCATCGCCAGCATGCCAATAAAATGCATGGCCCACACGCCAATGCCCATTGCAATGCCCCCGCCAGCCAGCCAGACGCGTGCGGCGACGCCCTGACTCCCGGCGACACGTGCAGCCATATTCAGGGCGGTATACGCCGCAAGGATGGCAACAACAAAGGAGAGGACAACAAGGATTGAGTTGTATTGGCTAACCAGCATGGTCGGTTCTACTCGAGTGTGAAGTTACGCCAGAGCGGTTGAGAAGGGCGAGACATTATCACCGTAAGGTAACGGCTCAAAGGGATTTAAATCCCCGTTTTTACTGGGTAATAGCAGGGTGGTTTGCGCAATCGCGCGGTCAGTCGAGTTCTGAGCAGTTCACTAACTTGAGCGGATTCACGGAGTTCATATTGCGACACTTATCGGTTTCGGTGCTCATCAGCTCAATCCACTGCATCAGCAGTGTATCGAAAATGAAAACGGAGATTGCAAAGACAACCAGCCACCAGTATTTACGAATCATTGTGTCATTCCGCGAGAAGAGCGCCAGTAGGGTGGGTGAAATATACACGAAAAACCGAGCTTTAAAAGCGGGATAAACGAAGGTTTACACAGCGTTGACGGAGAAGAGAAAGTAATAAAAAAGGCGCATCCCCATGCCAGGTAGCGCCTTTTTAAACAAGCATTTGCTAACCGAAATTAGTTCATGCCGTATTTTTTCAGTTTCTTACGCAGAGTACCACGGTTGATACCCATCATCAGCGCAGCGCGGGTTTGGTTACCGCGGGTGTATTGCATCACCATGTCCAACAGTGGCTGTTCAACTTCAGCCAGTACCAGCTCATACAGGTCATTAACATCCTGACCATTCAGTTGAGCAAAATAGTTCTTCAGTGCCTGTTTAACCGAGTCACGCAGGGGCTTTTGAGTTACCTGGTCCTGAGAGTTAACGGTAGAAACGGTCAGTACGTCAGAATTTACGCGTTGTTCGAACATAGTTCTGTCAGCTCTTTATTTCATTACGCAAGATTTTCGAAGTATGCCTCCAACGCCTCCAGCTGTACGCTGGCATCCTCTATGGCGTTGAATGTGCGCCGAAACTGGTCATCTGGAGCATGCTCCTGGAGATACCAGGAGACGTGTTTACGCGCAATTCGGTACCCTTTTGCCTGACCATAAAAGTCATGCAATTCCCGAACATGCGAACAAAGCAAGCGCTTAACCTCTGCCAGTGGCAGGGGGGCAAGCAGCTCCCCAGTGTCCAGATAATGCTGGATTTCCCGGAAGATCCAGGGTCTTCCCTGAGCGGCACGTCCTATCATCAGAGCATCAGCTCCCGTATAGTCGAGCACAGCTCTGGCTTTAAGCGGGTCAGTTATGTCGCCATTCGCGATAATCGGAATGGAAACTTTCTGCTTAACTGCCCGAATGCTGTCGTATTCAGCTTCACCGTTGAACAAACAGGCGCGAGTGCGTCCATGAATGGTCAGGGCCTGAATGCCACAGTCTTCGGCCAGTTGGGCAATTTCTACACAGTTACGGTGTTCCGGCGACCAACCCGTGCGAATCTTCAACGTAACAGGAACGTCCACTGCGCTGACAACCGCCGTCAGGATAGATTTCACCTGATCGGGGTATTGCAGAAGGGCTGAACCTGCAAGCTTGCGATTCACCTTTTTGGCCGGGCACCCCATATTGATATCAATAATCTGGGCACCACTTTCCACGTTAATCCGCGCGGCATCTGCCATCTCTTCAGGCACGCTTCCGGCAATTTGCACGGTGCGGATACCTGGTTCATCAATGTGCACCATCCGAAGGCGGGATTTATCGCTTTCCCAGACCTGCGGGTTAGACGACATCATCTCGGATACGGTTAAACCGGCTCCCATCTCATAACACAGCGTCCTGAACGGCCGGTCTGTTATACCTGCCATTGGGGCTGCGATCAGGCGATTTCTAAGCTGGTGGTGTCCGATGCGCATGAGTTAAGAAATGACCATACTGTGACTGCAAGGCGGCGTATATTACGCATTTTTTGCACGAGATGAAAGGCCAAACTTTGAACAATCCACTGTTATAGATCATGGAATCGCCGCTCTGTCTTTCCGTTCAAAATTATTCACTATTTAAATCATTATGTTAGGCGGGGATGGTTATTTTATGGACGCTTACAATTTACCGTAACTTCTCGTCATTTCTGAATAAAAGCGTCACTGAAGCGGGATATTCTGCTGTTTTTAGCAGCAGTTTATCCCGCTTCTTTGCGATCTGCGTCGCATTTTAGAAGATGATCGTATTGCGAGAAATGCCTGTTATTCGACCACTACACGTCCATGCAGAGACTGTACCGGACGGTTATTATCATGATGCATGGTATGGGTAAACTTATCGAGCTGTTCTGCGGAGACTGTCATCGGGTGCTTAAGCACAATCCAGGTGACACCTTCTGAACACGGAGGGGTGGTCAGTGAACCACTAAAGCGGAAGTACGTTTTATCTTCCGGCAGCAGCGTATTCAGATTGAGATCTCCTTTGATGGAGACGTTCTGCTCGGCCAACTGAGGCATCACGCTCCACAGCTTTTCAAGCTCCGGGTTTGCGGCGCCTTTATCGAACATCACCGCAACCACCGTCAGCTCCCCTGCGGCATTTTTATGAACCAGGTGCATTTCCATTGCATATTTCTTGCCGTGAACGGTGTTTTCGCTCGGAGAGTGGAAATGGAACTGTTGTAACGTCCAGGTTTGCTTATCCAGCGTGATCGTATCGCGGGTGTCAGCCGGTTCACTTGCCTGAATGGTGTGGCCATTGTTCGTCAGCGTCACGGGGCCATCAATGTAGTGCGTTTGGAGCGGGGAGAGATGGGCGTCCAGGGTCGAATCAATATTAATCGGCGACTGGTTCATTCCTTTCTGACAGGTCTTGTATGCCTCGTCCAGTTCGCCCCAGTGTTCCGGTGATTCCTTCCCTTCGTAGCCCCAGTGTGATGCGAATGCTGAAGCCGTAACCATGCTCAGCGCCAGCAGCGCTGCCTTGCCTGTAATGTGTTTCATCATATTCTTCCGGTGAATTTTTGTAATACAAATCAACATGATTTGTATGGTTACTTTACCGGATAAAGAGTAGGGAAATGAAGCCGATCGGCAGGGAAAGCGGCGTGGTCAGATGACCACGCCAAAGGCTTATTTTTTACGGCCGGTGATACGGCACCACTCTTCTTTTTCCACCACCGGGTCGAGAGTGAAGAGATCGGCATAGGCTTCGCATACGCTGTCAGCCTGGCTTGCCAGAATGCCGGAGAGCCCCAGCAGACCGCCCTCAACGGGCAGCACGCTGATTAACGGCGCCAGCTCGCGCAGTGGACCCGCCAGAATGTTTGCGACTACCACATCGGCTTTCATGGCGTCTGGTTGCGCGTCCGGGAGATACAGCTCCAGACGATCGGAGACGCCGTTGCGCTCAGCATTATCGCGGCTGGCCTGAATTGCCTGTGGATCGATATCGATCCCGATGGCTTTTGCCGCGCCCAGTTTCAGTGCGGCAATGGCGAGGATCCCGGATCCGCACCCGAAGTCGATCACTGTCTTACCGTCAAGATCCAGGCCATCCAGCCACTGCAGGCACAGGGACGTGGTTGGATGGGTGCCTGTACCAAACGCCAGGCCCGGATCGAGCATCACGTTAACGGCGTTTTCATCAGGGACTTCACGCCAGCTTGGACAGATCCACAGACGTTTGCCGAACTGCATCGGGTGGAAGTTATCCATCCACTCGCGTTCCCAGTCTTTGTCTTCCAGCTGTTCGATCTTGTGAGCAAAACCCGCGCCCAGCAGCGGATGGTTTTCCAGAATGGCGACCACTTCTTTCATGTCAGTTTCGGCATCAAACAGGCCAATAACGTCGGTGTCGCCCCACAGGCGGGTTTCGCCCGGCAGTGGCTCAAAGACTGGCGTGTCATGCGTGTCCTGGAAGGTGATAGAGACCGAGCCGGCCTCCATCAGCGCATCGCTCAGTTCCTCGGCGTTAGCGCCGGTTGTGTTCAGTTTTAGTTGGATCCACGGCATGGCAAAACTCTTTATTTATCAGTAGAAATCACAGGTTGTGGGACGGGCTGACCAAAACGGTTCCCCACCACAAACGCCAGTAAACTTAGCAGTAACGAAGGCACAATCGGATGGAAGCCCAGGTACTGAATTTTAAACGTTGCGAGAACGGCATACAGCACACCGCCGACAATCATGCCGCTCAAAGCGCCCGCAGCATTCGCCCGTTCCCAGTAGAGCCCTAACACCAGCGGCCAGAGGAAAACGGCTTCGAGGCCGCCAAACGCCAAAAGATTCAGCCAGATGATCATCTCCGGCGGACGCCATGCGGCAAGCAGCAACAGCGCGCCTAATACCAGCGTAATTACGGCAGACATGCGCTTTAAGCGTCGTTCGTTTTCCATTTGCTCAGGACGCAAATTCAGATAGAGATCTTTGATAATCGTAGCGGAACTTTGCAGCAGCTGAGCGTTGATGGTCGACATAATGGCAGCCATCGGCGCGGCAAGGAAAATCCCGGCAGCAAATGGTGGCAGCACTTTCACCATCAGGGTTGGGATCACCAGATCGGGCACGGTGAGGTCCGGAATCACGGCCCGGCCCAGTGCCCCTGCCAGATGCATTCCCAGCATCAGTATCGCCACCACAATGGTCCCGATAATAATCCCGCGGTGGACCGCTTTACTGTCCTTATATGAGATACAGCGTACGGCGGTATGCGGCAGACCAATAACCCCGAAGCAGACCAGCACCCAGAACGAGGTCATAAAGGTTGGCGAAAGAATGTCATCTGCGCCCTCCGGAGCGACCAGTTTCGGGTCAATCGCTTCAAGGGTTTCCACCGCGTGGCTCAGCCCTCCAGCTGCATGGACAACCCCCACCAGCAGCACGATGGTTCCGATGAGCATCACCAGGCCCTGCATGGTGTCGTTCAGCACGCTGGCGCGGAATCCACCAAACGCCGTATAGAGCGCGATACTGATGCCGAAGATAAGCAGGCCCGTTTCGTACGGGATCCCTGCTGCGGTCTCCAGCAGACGGGCTCCGCCGATAAACTGCACCGTCATTGCGCCAATAAAGGCGACCAGCAGGCTGAGACTTGCCAGCCAAACCAGTAACCGGCTGCGGTAACGGGCAAACAGCATGTCGTTCAGCGTCACGGCGTTATAGCGACGCGCCAGGATGGCAAACTTCTTGCCGAGTATTCCCAGAGAGAGCCAGACGGCCGGAAGCTGGATCATCGCCAGCAGCACCCAGCCTAATCCGTATTTGTAGGCGGCACCGGGACCGCCTATAAACGAACTGGCACTGATATAGGTGGCTGTCAGGGTCATCGCTAAAACAATGCCCCCCATCGAACGGCTGCCGAGGAAATATTCGTTCAGAAAGGTGCCGGTGCTCCTTTTACGCATGGCATACACGGACAAGCCAAATACGACCAGTAAGTAAGCGATCAGTGGCAGAATGACTTCAAGCTGCATCGTCGTCCTCCAGGGGAATATCGCGATAAATGAACTTCACTATTGCCCAGCAAAGGAGGATGAAGATCAGCGGTACGAGCAGGCAGGCCATTTCAAACCAGTGCGGCAGGCCGGTAATACCGATACTGGAGTCAGGTAAGTAAGCAGTTACTAACCATGCAGCAAGATAGAGAAGGGTCAGCCACAGCGCCCAGCGCGCTTCTTTATGGGCCTGAACAAAACGTTTGTCCATTGTTTGTCCCTTGTGGATGAAGAAAGCGGGGATTGTACATGATGAGGCTTTCCAGGCCCCAGAAATAAAAAAGGCCGGAAATCCGGCCTTTTTGCAACGCTGCTTTATTACTTCTCGTTCAGACCGAGTTTTTTCTCCAGATAGTGGATGTTGGTACCACCATTCTGGAAGTGCTCATCGCTCATGATACGCATCTGCAGATCAACGTTGGTTTTGATACCGTCGATGATCAGTTCCTGCAGGGCGTTCTTCATGCGGGCAATCGCCACGTCACGGTTTTCACCGTAGCAGATAAGCTTGCCGATCATCGAGTCATAGTACGGCGGTACAGTGTAACCGGCGTAGATATGAGACTCCCAACGCACACCAAAGCCACCCGGCGCGTGGAAACGCGTGATTTTACCCGGGCTTGGCAGGAAGGTGTTCGGGTCTTCGGCGTTGATACGGCACTCGACCGCATGGCCTTTCACCACAACTTCTTCCTGCTTGATGGACAGCGGCTGGCCGGCAGCAATACGCAGCTGCTCTTTGATCAGGTCAACGCCGGTGATCATTTCGGTAACCGGGTGTTCAACCTGAATACGGGTGTTCATCTCAATGAAGTAGAACTCGCCGTTTTCGAACAGGAACTCGAAGGTACCCGCACCGCGATAGCCGATATCGACACACGCTTTGGCGCAACGCTCGCCGATGTAGCGACGCAGTTCCGGGGTGATGCCCGGTGCGGGTGCTTCTTCGACCACTTTCTGGTGACGACGCTGCATGGAACAGTCACGTTCTGCCAGATAGATAGCGTTACCCTGACCGTCAGCCAGCACCTGAATTTCGATGTGGCGTGGGTTTTCCAGGTATTTTTCCATGTATACCATGTCATTGCTGAACGCGGCTTTCGCTTCAGCTTTGGTCATGGAGATGGACTGCGCCAGTTCAGCATCGCTGCGCACAACGCGCATACCGCGACCGCCGCCGCCGCCGGACGCTTTGATAATAACCGGGTAGCCAATGCGTTTCGCATGAGCACGGTTAGCATCCATGTCGTCGGTCAGAGGGCCGTCAGAGCCTGGTACAGTTGGAACACCGGCTTTCTTCATCGCGGTGATCGCGGACACTTTGTCGCCCATCAGGCGGATGGTGTCAGCTTTCGGACCGATGAAGATAAAGCCAGAGCGTTCAACCTGCTCAGCAAAGTTGGCGTTCTCAGAGAGGAAGCCGTAACCCGGATGAATTGCCACCGCGCCGGTGATTTCAGCGGCGCTGATGATAGCCGGGATGTTCAGATAGCTTTTTACGGACGGAGCCGGGCCAATACAGACCGTCTCATCCGCCAGCAATACGTGTTTTAAATCGCGATCCGCGCTTGAGTGCACAGCGACGGTCTTGATGCCCAGCTCTTTACAGGCACGAAGAATACGCAGTGCGATCTCGCCGCGGTTGGCGATAACAATTTTATCCAGCATGTTCGCCTCGTTACTCGATGACGACCAGCGGCTCGTCAAATTCAACCGGCTGACCACTTTCGACCAGAATCGCTTTCACAGTACCTGATTTGTCTGCTTCGATCTGGTTCATCATTTTCATCGCTTCAACGATGCACAGGGTATCGCCTACGTTGACTTTCTGACCCACTTCGATGAACGCCTTCGCGTCCGGGCTCGGGGTGCGGTAGAAAGTACCAACCATTGGGGAACGTACGATGTGACCACTGATTTCTGCTGCAGCGGCAGGTGCGGCTTCAGTTGCTGCTGGTGCAACGGCTGCGGAGAGCGCAGGCTGCTGCACTGGCGCAGCATAAGCCTGCTGCATTACCGGGAAGCTAGCGGCCGGGGCTGCACGGCTGATGCGTACAGACTCTTCGCCTTCAGAAATTTCCAGTTCGGAGATGCCTGATTCTTCAACCAGCTCGATCAGTTTTTTAATCTTACGAATATCCATGAGTGGGTTCCGTACTCTTGTTTAGTGTGATTGTGACAAGCGTTTTACCGCTGTCTGTAAAGCGTATGAATAACCGTCAGCGCCCAGTCCGCAGATAACGCCAGCGGCGATATCCGACAGATACGAATGGTGGCGGAACGGCTCTCGGGCGTGCACGTTACTGAGATGGATCTCGATAAACGGGATACTCACCGCCAGTAGTGCGTCGCGGATAGCAACACTGGTGTGCGTAAACGCGGCCGGATTGATCAGGATATAGTCCACATTGTCTTTAGCCTGATGAATACGGTCGATGAGTGCGTACTCCGCATTTGACTGAAAATGGTCCAAATCCACATTCAGTGACGCTGCTTCCGTACCCAGACGGTTAACAATTTCACTCAATGTCAGCGTTCCGTACTTCTCTGGCTCGCGGGTGCCGAGCATGTTGAGGTTCGGTCCGTTCAAAACTAAGATCTGGAATTTATCAGCCATTGTGCCGCTATCTCCTGCGAATCTCGGGTAAAAAACAAAATATACCTTCAACGCGCGATTGTCACCTAATCAGAGTCCGAAAACTCCGTCAGGGAAACCAAAGTCGCACATTATAACGATTTCGTAGCATTTGGCAGCTAAATACTGGTCTTATCAGGGAAGATTATCAACCGCTATCCGAAAAAGATTTGCGGTTGACGGGGAATCTGCGGGAAAACGCACAGTTTCGCGAACTATCGCAACCACTGGCGGAACTTCTTGTAACGCCATGCTAAAAGCACTGCGGCCGCCAGTGCGTACAGAACGGGCTGAGGCGAGAGGATCTTCACTGACCACAGGTAGTGAATGGGAGCGAGGATCGCGACAAGATAGACGAAGTTGTGCAGCAACTGCCAGCGCCTGCCCAGTTTACGCTGCGCATATTGCGTGGAGGTCAGCGCTAACGCCAGTAAAATCACCCAGCTCACAATACCCAGCGTCAGATAAGGACGTGTCACCAGTTCGCGGCCCAGCAGCGCCAGATTGTTAATCCCCAGTTCCAGCAGCGCATAGCTGGTAAGGTGCAGCGTCGCCCAGGCAAAACACCATAGCCCCAAAAGCCGACGGGTGCGAATCAATAATGGTTGTTTAGCGTAGCGTGCCAGCGGCGTCACGAGCAAGGTGGCCAGCAAAAATTTCAGCGCCATCCTACCCGTAAAATGCTGGATATCCTTGGCCGGGTCGGCGCTAAAGAGGCCCTGGCTGGCGGCCCAGAACAGCCAGATAAAAGGAAGTAACCCGGCCAGGTGCAGCAGCACTTTCAGCCAGGTAATCTGCTTTGCTGTTAAACGCACTTAGAAATTCTCCCGTAAGTTCAGCCCACGATAGAGAGACGCCACCTCATCGGCATAGCCGTTAAACAGCAGCGTCGGCTGCCGCTTCACGTCCAGCGCACCGCCGGAACCGATAAAACGCTCGGTTGCCTGCGACCAGCGCGGGTGATCCACATGCGGATTCACATTCGCGAAGAATCCGTATTCGTCCGGCGCGGCCAGGTTCCAGGTGGTTGGCGGACGTTCGCGGGTCAGCTTAATGCTGAGGATCGATTTAATCCCTTTGAAGCCATATTTCCACGGCACGGTTAAGCGGACAGGGGCACCGTTCTGCGGGGGAAGCGCTTTGCCATAAACGCCGACGGTCAGCAGGGTCAGAGGGTGCATCGCTTCGTCAAGACGTAATCCTTCTACATAGGGATAGTCCAGTCCACCACCGATAAACCGGTCTTTCTGCCCTGGCATCTCATCCGGCGCGTAACGCGTCTGGAAAGCGACATATTTTGCGTTGCTGGTGGGCTCAACCATTGCCAGTAATTTATGCAGCGGGAAGCCGACCCAGGGCACCACCATCGACCAGGCTTCCACACAGCGCATACGATAGATGCGCTCCTCTAACGGGAAACGGGTGGTGAGGTCGTGATGATCCAGGGTCAGGGGTTTGGCCACTTCGCCATCGATCTTCAACGTCCAGGGATCGGTTTTGAGGCTTCCAGCGTTGGCGGCTGGATCGGCTTTGTCGAGGCCAAATTCGTAGAAGTTATTGTAGCCAGTGACTTTATCTTCCGGCGTGAGCGTCAGTTTGTTTTGCCACTCGGCAGGTTTCGTAAAGGTGAGCGGGGCGCCGGAAGGGGCCTTAGGCCGATCGTTGCCTTTAAACCAGTCGAGCAGGTCGGCGTGTGCCGCCGGGGAAAGGGTGAGCGCGGTGGCGCTGATGCCAAGCATTTTCAGGATCTGGCGGCGCTGTAACATAAAGACAGACTCGGACGTTACGTCGGCTTCCGTCAGTTTTCGATTTTTCATGGCATCCTCCGTCATGCGTTTTTCTAAGCATGACGGAGGAGAGAGATTCACGCGAATATGTCACGAAAATTTGAAGATTAGGCGATTTTCACCAGCGCGCGACCGTGGAACTGATTTGCCATAATCTTGCTGGCATACTCCGGCGCCTGGCCGAGCGAGATTTCCGTTGCGCTCTGGGTATAGAAGGATTCTGGCAGATCGCGCACCAGCCGTTCCCAGGCTTCCTGACGACGGGCGGATGGCGTCATAACGGAATCCACACCCTGCAGGCGTACGTTACGCAGAATAAAAGGCATCACGGTGGTTGGCAGGGCAAAGCCTCCCGCCAGCCCGCAGGCGGCAACGCAGCCGCCGTAGTTCATTTGTGCCAGCACTTTTGCCAGCACCTTATCACCAACGGTATCCACCGCCCCTGCCCAGACCTGTTTTTCCAGTGGACGGGTTTCGGCAAACTCGTCGCGACCAAGAATACGGCTGGCACCGAGCTGGCGCAGATAGTCGTGCGTGCTTTCGCGACCCGAAACCGCTGCGACCTGATAGCCCAGCGTGTGCAGCAGCGTGACGGCCGTACTGCCCACGCCGCCGCTGGCGCCGGTGACGACAATTTCACCCGACTCAGGGCGGATGCCGGCATCTTCCAGCGCCATCACGCACAGCATGGCGGTAAAGCCTGCGGTGCCGATGATCATCGCTTTACGGCCATCCATACCTTTCGGCACCGGCACCAGCCAGTCGCCCTTCACCCGCGCCTGCGTGGCCAGCCCGCCCCAGTGATTTTCACCGACGCCCCACCCGGTGAGCAGCACCTGCTGGCCGGTATGGAAGCGCGGATCTTCGCTGGTGCGAACCCGGCCCGCGAAATCAATCCCGGGTACCATCGGGAAATTTCGGATGATTTTACCTTTGCCGGTAATGGCCAGCGCATCCTTGTAATTCAGACTGGACCAGTCGATGTCGACAGTGACGTCGCCTTCAGGCAGTCGGCTCTCTTCAATGGCCTGCACCGAAGCAACGGTTTTGCCGTCCTGCTGTTCTAAGATCAAAGCCTGCATACAGGATCCTCACTATTCTGATGATTGGAAAATTTGTCCTGAAGACTATACTCGCTCAATGAAACGCGATGCCGATTTAACGCAATAAATTGCCAGATACACCCGATTTGGTAGTATGCCGCATTTGAAATGCAAGTTAGCGCTTACTCGCTACCCCATCAACCCACGGAGTAATCTCAAGGATGCGATTAACGACGAAGTTCTCAGCTTTTATCACCTTGCTGACGGGACTTACCATTTTTGTCACCCTTCTGGGTTGCTCTTTAAGCTTTTATAACGCCATTCAGGACAAACTGGTCAACCGGGTACAGTCTGTCGCATCGGTGATTGATACGCGTCTGGTGACGACGTCGTTACCGGCCCTCTCCCGTGAACTTGATGAGTTAATGGTCCCTGTCGATATTGTGCAGATCGATATTCAACAGGGAAAGCATCGCGTATTAAGCCATGAACGGCAGGGAGGTTATCGGCCTGCGGGCGTGGTGAGCCAGTACCGGGAAGTGACGGTACATTCCCTTAAAAATCCTGGGATGACTATACACATGGTCTATCTCGATCCGATGGCCAGCTATTTCCGCTCCATGATGACCACTGCGCCGCTCACCGTCTCCGTGGTGTTTATTGTCATGCTGATCTTTCTCGCGGTCCGCTGGCTGCGGCGCCAGCTCTCTGGTCAGGAGCTACTGGAGCTCCGCTCGGTACGGATCCTCAACGGTGAACGCGGACCGCAGGTGAGGGGCTCGGTCCATGAATGGCCTGCACGCGCCAGCAGCGCGCTGGATACGCTGCTCTCCGAAATCCAGTTTGCCAGCGATCAGCGTAGCCGTATGGACACGCTGATCCGCTCTTATGCCGCCCAGGATAATAAAACCGGCCTTAACAACCGTCTTTTCTTTGATAATCAGCTCGCCACGCTGCTCGACGATTCAGAAAAGGTAGGGACACACGGGGTGGTAATGATGATTCGCCTGCCCGATTTCGATCTCCTGCGCGACACCTGGGGACAGCGGGCCGCGGAAGAGAATCTCTTCACGCTGATTAACCTGCTCTCCACCTTTATTATGCGCTACCCGGGCGCGTTACTGGCCCGCTATCACCGCAGCGACTTTGCCGTATTGTTGCCTCATCGCACGCTGAAGGAGTCGGAAAGCATTGCCAGCCAGCTGCTGAAGGCGGTGGATGCGCTGCCGCAGAGCAAAATGCTCGACAGGGACGATATGGTGCATATGGGGATCTGCGCCTGGCGCGGTGGGCAATCGGCTGAACAGGTGATGGAACATGCCGAAGCCGCCACCCGCAACGCCGTGCTGCAGGGAGCGAACGGATGGGCAGTGTATGATGACTCGCTACCGGAAAAAGGGCGCGGCAACGTGCGCTGGCGAACGCTGATCGAGCAAATGCTTAGCCGCGGCGGACCACGTATTTATCAAAAACCCGCGGTCATGAAAAATGGCAATGTGCATCATCGCGAGTTGATGTGTCGTATTTTTGACGGGACGGAAGAGGTTATCTCAGCGGAATATCTGCCGATGGTGCTGCAATTTGGCCTCTCTGAAGAGTATGACCGCCAGCAAATTACCCGGCTGATTCCGTTTTTATCGTTCTGGCCTGAAGAAAACCTGGCGTTACAGGTCACCGTGGAGTCGTTAATACGCCCGCGTTTTCAGCGCTGGCTGCGTGATACCTTAATGCAATGCGAAAAATCGCAACGCAAACACATTATTTTTGAACTTGCAGAGGCGGATGTTGGTCAACACATCAGCCGGTTACGCCCGGTGGTACGTTTGATCAATGCGCTCGGCGCGCGTATAGCGGTGACGCAGGCCGGTTTAACGCTGGTGAGTACCAACTGGATAAAGGAGCTGGATGTGGAGTTATTAAAGCTACATCCAGGCCTGGTAAGGAATATTGAGAAGCGAACGGAAAACCAGCTGCTGGTACAGAGTCTGGTTGAAGCCTGCAAGGGAACGCGGACACAAGTCTTTGCCACGGGCGTGCGCTCCAGAGGCGAATGGCAGATGTTAACAGAGCGCGGTGTCATGGGTGGTCAGGGGGATTTTTTTGCTGCCTCTCAACCGCTTGACACCAACGTGAAAAAATATTTGCAAAGATACTCTGTTTGACCTGCCGTTTACGCTGTTTTCACGTAGAATATCGCGCCTGTAGCTTTGAGTATGTCGAGCAAATAGCCAGTGAACGACCTTTAACGGGTTACAAATGTCAGTGGGGAACGCTACTGTTTACTCAGCCCTGAGGGAGTCAGGGGATGAATTTGTAACATCAGGAAACGTACTGCACAAATTTTCACCGTTGCAGATGATTTTTGCGCCTTGTCGCTGCTGCGTGTGGTTGGTAAAGTAAGCGGATTTTGTTTTCCGCCCCAGCTTTCAGGATTATCCCTTAGTATGTTGAAAAAATTTCGTGGCATGTTTTCCAATGACCTGTCCATTGACCTGGGTACCGCGAATACCCTTATTTATGTAAAAGGACAAGGCATCGTATTGAATGAGCCTTCTGTTGTGGCCATTCGTCAGGATCGTGCAGGCTCGCCGAAAAGCGTCGCTGCAGTGGGTCATGACGCGAAGCAGATGCTGGGTCGTACCCCTGGCAACATCGCCGCCATTCGCCCAATGAAAGACGGCGTTATCGCTGACTTCTTCGTGACTGAAAAAATGCTTCAGCACTTCATCAAGCAGGTTCACAGCAACAGCTTCATGCGTCCAAGCCCGCGTGTTCTGGTGTGTGTGCCGGTTGGCGCAACCCAGGTAGAACGTCGCGCAATCCGTGAATCTGCCCAGGGTGCAGGTGCACGTGAAGTGTTCCTGATTGAAGAGCCAATGGCGGCGGCAATCGGTGCAGGTCTGCCTGTTTCTGAAGCCACCGGTTCGATGGTAGTGGATATCGGTGGCGGTACCACTGAAGTGGCCGTTATCTCTCTGAACGGTGTGGTCTACTCCTCTTCCGTACGTATCGGTGGTGATCGCTTCGATGAAGCCATCATTAATTACGTGCGCCGTAACTACGGCTCTCTGATCGGTGAAGCGACCGCAGAGCGTATCAAACACGAAATCGGCTCTGCGTATCCGGGCGATGAAGTGCGTGAGATCGAAGTGCGTGGCCGTAACCTGGCTGAAGGTGTTCCACGCGGTTTTACCCTGAACTCCAACGAAATTCTGGAAGCACTGCAGGAACCACTGACGGGCATCGTGAGCGCAGTAATGGTTGCGCTGGAACAGTGCCCACCAGAACTGGCGTCCGATATCTCCGAGCGCGGTATGGTTCTGACCGGTGGTGGTGCGCTGCTGCGTAACCTCGACCGCCTGTTAATGGAAGAGACAGGTATTCCTGTCGTAGTTGCAGAAGATCCACTGACTTGCGTCGCCCGTGGTGGTGGCAAGGCGCTGGAAATGATCGACATGCACGGCGGCGATTTGTTCAGCGAAGAGTAGTCGAGTTTGAGAGGGTAGCAATTTGCTACCCTTTCTCTCTGACGCGAGAATACGCATAGCCTATGAAGCCAATTTTTAGCCGTGGCCCATCGCTACAGTTTCGCCTTATTCTGGCGGTTCTGGTTGCGCTTGGGGTCATTATTGCCGATAGCCGCCTCGGTACGTTCAGCCAGATCAGAACGTACATGGATACCGCCGTCAGTCCTTTCTACTTTGTATCAAATGGTCCCCGTGAACTCCTCGACTCCGTTTCACAAACGCTGTCTTCGCGTGACCAACTCGAACTCGAAAACCGGGCATTACGCCAGGAACTGCTGCTGAAAAACAGCGAACTGCTGATGCTGGGGCAATACAAGCAGGAAAACGCGCGTCTGCGTGAGCTCCTCGGCTCGCCGCTGCGTCAGGATGAGCAGAAAATGGTCACGCAGGTGATCTCCACCGTGAACGACCCTTACAGCGATCAGGTTGTGATCGACAAAGGGAGCGTAAACGGCGTGTATGAAGGCCAGCCTGTTATCAGCGATAAAGGCGTGGTGGGTCAGGTGGTCGCCGTGGCCAAGCTGACCAGTCGCGTGCTGCTGATTTGTGATGCTACCCATGCGCTGCCGATCCAGGTTCTGCGTAACGACATTCGCGTGATCGCGGCCGGTAACGGCTGTACGGATGACCTGCAGCTGGAACACCTGCCTGCCAACACGGATATCCGTGTTGGTGACGTACTGGTGACCTCCGGTCTGGGTGGACGCTTCCCTGAGGGCTATCCGGTTGCGGTGGTCTCGTCAGTTAAGCTGGATACGCAACGGGCCTATACCGTGATCCAGGCGCGTCCAACCGCAGGCTTACAGCGTCTGCGCTATCTGCTGCTGCTGTGGGGTGCCGATCGGAATGGCGCTAACCCGATGACGCCTGAAGAGGTGCATCGTGTGGCGAATGAACGCCTGATGCAGATGATGCCGCAGGTTCTCCCGCCAGCGGATTCCATGGGGCCGCCTGCGCCCGTGCCAGCGCCGGCTACAGGGTTAACGCAGCCGCTGCCGGATGCGCCGCCACCGCCTAAACTCTCTTCGGGAGGGCAGTAGTGGCAAGTTATCGTAGCCAGGGACGCTGGGTCATCTGGCTCTCGTTTCTCATTGCACTGTTACTGCAGGTGATGCCCTGGCCGGATGAGATTCTCGTTTTCCGGCCAAACTGGGTATTGCTCATTCTGCTTTACTGGATCCTTGCCCTGCCGCATCGCGTAAATGTCGGCACAGGTTTTGTGATGGGTGCCATACTGGATCTCATTAGCGGCTCTACGCTTGGCGTGCGCGCCTTGTCCATGAGTATTATTGCGTACCTCGTCGCACTTAAATTCCAGCTCTTTCGTAACCTTGCGCTCTGGCAACAGGCTCTGGTCGTGATGTTATTGTCGCTCGCTGCGGATATCGTTGTTTTCTGGGCAGAGTTTCTAGTGATCAACGTCTCTTTCCGACCGGAAGTGTTCTGGAGTAGTGTAGTAAACGGTGTGCTCTGGCCATGGCTGTTCCTGCTGATGCGTAAGGTTCGCCAGCAGTTTGCTGTGCAATAAAAGGTTTCTATGACGTCTTTGTATCTCGCTTCCGGCTCCCCGCGCCGCCAGGAACTCCTGACGCAGTTAGGGGTATCTTTTGAACGCATCGTGACCGGCATTGAAGAAAAACGTGCCGAGGGCGAAAGTGCTCAACAGTACGTGTCGCGCCTGGCGCGCGAGAAAGCGCAGGCTGGCGTCGCCAGTGTACCGCGCGATCTTCCCGTGCTGGGAGCAGATACCATCGTTATCCTTAACGGTGAAGTGCTTGAGAAACCCTGCGACGCCGATCATGCGGCGCGCATGCTGCGCAAAATGTCCGGACAAACGCATCAGGTGATGACAGCGGTCGCGCTGGCTGACCGTCAGCACGTGCTGGATTGCCTGGTGGTGACGGATGTGACATTCAGAGTACTTACCGACGACGAGATCGCCGCTTATATTGCCAGCGGTGAACCGATGGATAAGGCAGGTGCATACGGTATTCAGGGGCTGGGTGGCTGTTTTGTCAGGAAGATTAATGGCAGCTATCACGCCGTAGTCGGCTTACCGCTGGTGGAAACGTATGAGTTGCTGAGCAATTTTAACTCACTGCGTGAGGGAAGGGATAATTATGACGGCTGAATTGTTGGTAAACGTAACGCCATCGGAAACCCGTGTGGCCTACATTGATGGTGGCATTCTTCAGGAAATTCATATTGAGCGTGAAGCGCGGCGCGGAATAGTAGGCAATATCTACAAAGGTCGTGTCAGTCGTGTACTACCGGGTATGCAGGCGGCTTTTGTAGATATTGGACTGGATAAGGCGGCATTTTTACATGCCTCCGATATTATGCCGCACACCGAGTGCGTCGCTGGCGAAGAGCAAAAGCAGTTTGCCGTGCGCGATATTTCTGAGCTGGTGCGTCAGGGACAGGATCTGATGGTGCAGGTGGTGAAAGATCCCCTCGGCACTAAAGGCGCCCGTCTGACCACCGACATCACCTTACCTTCCCGTTATCTGGTCTTTATGCCTGGCGCGTCGCACGTGGGCGTTTCGCAGCGTATTGAGAGCGAAAGCGAGCGTGAGCGCCTTAAAAAAGTGGTCAGTGCGTACTGCGATGAACAGGGCGGATTTATCATCCGTACCGCCGCGGAAGGGATCAGCGAAGAAGACCTGGCGTCCGACGCGGCGTACCTGAAGCGCGTCTGGACCAAAGTGATGGAGCGTAAAAAACGCAATCAGACCCGCTGCCAGCTCTATGGTGAGCTGGCCCTTGCTCAGCGTGTTCTCCGTGACTTTGCCGATGCGCAGCTTGACCGCATTCGCGTAGACTCTCGCCTGACTTACGAAGCCCTGCTGGAATTTACCGCCGAGTACATTCCGGAGATGCCAGGCCTGCTGGAGCATTACACGGGGCGTCAGCCGATCTTCGATCTGTATGATGTCGAAAACGAGATCCAGCGTGCGCTGGAGCGTAAGGTCGAGCTGAAATCTGGCGGGTACCTGATCATCGATCAGACCGAGGCGATGACCACCGTCGATATCAATACCGGCGCGTTTGTCGGCCATCGCAACCTGGATGACACCATCTTTAACACCAACATCGAAGCCACGCAGGCCATTGCGCGCCAGCTTCGTCTGCGTAATCTGGGCGGCATTATCATCATCGACTTTATCGATATGAGTAATGAAGACCATCGCCGCCGCGTGCTGCACTCGCTTGAGCAGGCGCTGAGTAAGGATCGCGTGAAGACCAGCATCAACGGGTTCTCACAGCTGGGGCTGGTGGAAATGACGCGTAAGCGTACCCGTGAAAGCGTGGAGCATGTGCTGTGTAATGAATGCCCAACCTGCCATGGACGCGGAACGGTAAAGACGGTTGAGACCGTCTGCTACGAAATTATGCGTGAAATCGTCCGCGTTCATCATGCCTACGACTCCGATCGTTTTCTGGTCTATGCTTCCCCTGCGGTGGCTGAAGCGCTGAAAGGCGAAGAGTCACATGCGCTGGCGGAGGTGGAAATTTTTGTCGGCAAACAGGTAAAAGTACAAATTGAACCGCTCTATAACCAGGAGCAGTTCGACGTCGTGATGATGTAAGACGCAGTTCGCTGTGTGACCAAAGCTGACAAGGAGAGATGCGTGAGGCGATTGCCGGGGATTTTATTGCTTACAGGGGCAACGCTGGTCGTGATTGTCGCGTTGCTCGTGAGTGGGCTACGCCTCGTTTTACCGCATCTGGACAGCTGGCGTCCGCAACTGCTGGCAAAAATCGAATCCACCACCGGCGTGCCGGTGGACGTCAGCCAGATAAGCGCCAGCTGGCAGAACTTTGGCCCGACGCTCGATGCCCGGGATATCAATGCCAGCCTGAAAGATGGCGGCCACCTCAAAATCAAACGCGTGACCCTGGCGCTCGATGTCTGGCAAAGCCTGCTGCATCTGCGCTGGCAGTTTCGCGATCTCACCTTTTATCAGCTCCAGTTTCTGACCAATACCCCCATCTCGGGTGGCGACAGCAGTCAGGGGCTTGAGGCCAACCGATTTAGCGATCTTTTCCTGCGCCAGTTCGATCATTTCGATCTGCGCGACAGCGAGGTGAGCTTTATTACCCTCTCTGGACAGCGCGCGGAACTGGCGATCCCACAGCTGACCTGGCTCAATGGCAGAAACCGGCACCGCGCTGAAGGGCAGGTGAGTCTCTCCAGCCTGAACGGTCAGCACGGCGTCATGCAGGTACGCATGGATCTGAGGGATGATGACGGTCTGCTCAACAACGGCAAAGTCTGGCTGCAGGCTGACGATGTGGATGTGAAGCCGTGGCTGGGGGAGTGGATCCAGCAGAATATGCAGCTGGAAACCGCCCGTTTCAGCCTTGAAGGCTGGCTGACCCTGACGAAAGGCGAATTTGCCAGCGGGGATATCTGGCTCAAGCAGGGTGGCGCAAGCTGGAAAGGTGAAAACCAGCAGCACCAGCTTTCCGTAGATAACCTTACGGCGCACGTAACCCAGGAGAAAGAGGGGTGGCAGTTCGCCATTCCGGATACGCGTATCACCATGGACGGCAAGGCCTGGCCGCGCGGCGCGCTGACGCTGGCCTGGATGCCGGAGCAGGATGTCGGCGGCGTGGCAAACAAACGCAGCGATGAACTGCGCATCCGCGCCAGCAATCTGGATCTCGGTGCCATTGAAGGCCTGCGCTCGATGGCCGCAAAGCTCTCCCCGGATCTCGGTGAGATTTGGCTGGCCACGCAGCCGAGCGGGAAGATAGACGCCCTGGCGCTCGACATCCCGCTGCAGGCAACGGAAAAGACCCGTTTTCAGGCCTCGTGGAAAGATCTTGCCTGGAAGCAGTGGAAGCTGCTGCCGGGGGCGGAACACTTTAGCGGCAAGCTGGAAGGCAGCGTGGAAGACGGCCGGCTGACGGTTGATATGCACGACGCCAGAATGCCTTACGAGACGGTGTTCCGCGCGCCGCTGGAAATTGAACAGGGCAACGCGGTGCTTAACTGGCTCCGTAACGATAAAGGTTTCCAGCTTGATGGCCGCCATATCGACGTTAAAGCCAAAGCCGTACATGCCCGTGGCGATTTCCGCTATCTGCAGCCAGCAGGTGATGAACCCTGGCTGGGGATCCTGGCGGGGATCAGTACCAATGATGGCTCTCAGGCCTGGCGTTATTTCCCGGAAAACCTGATGGGTAAAGCGCTGGTAGATTATCTGAGCGGTGCCATTCAGGGCGGTCAGGCCGATAATGCCACGCTGGTTTACGGTGGCAATCCACATCTTTTCCCGTACAAACATAATGAAGGTCAGTTCCAGGTACTGGTGCCGTTACACAACGCCACCTTCGCGTTCCAGCCGGGCTGGCCGGCGCTGAAAAACCTGGACATTGAGCTTAATTTCCTCAATGACGGATTGTGGATGAAGTCAGACAACGTGGCGCTGGGCGGCGTGACGGCCAGCAACCTGACGGCAAACATCCCCGACTATTCAAAAGAGAAACTGCTGATTGATGCCGACATCAACGGTCCGGGTAAAGCCGTGGGGCCCTATTTTGAGGAGACGCCGCTAAAAGCGTCGCTGGCGGCGACGCTGCAGCAGCTCCAGCTTGATGGCGATGTGAATGCTCGCTTACATCTTGATATTCCGCTGGACGGCGAAATGACTACCGCCAAAGGCGACGTCCGTCTGAAGAACAACAGTCTGTATATCAAACCCCTTGAGAGCACCCTGAAAAACCTCAGCGGGCAGTTCAGTTTTGAGAACGGTAACCTGAAAAGCGAGCCGCTGACCGCCAGCTGGTTTAATCAGCCTGTGAATATTGACTTCTCGACGACCGAGGGGGAAAAGGCGTATCAGGTGGCCGTCAATCTGAACGGTAACTGGCAGCCATCGCGCATGGATGTCCTTCCGAAGCCGATTGAGGCGTCAGTGAATGGCGCGGTCGCCTGGCAGGGTAAGGTTGCAATCGATCTGCCTTATCACGCGGAGGCGCGTTATCAGGTCGACATTACGGGCGATCTGAAAAACCTGCAGAGCCAGCTGCCAGCACCGCTGGATAAACAGCCCGGACAGCCGCTGCCGGTGAAGCTGAACGTTGACGGCAACCTGAACAGCTTCGAGCTGACCGGAAACGCGGGCGGGATGAACCACTTCAACAGCCGTTGGCTGCTTAACCGCAAGCTCACCCTCGATAAAGCCATCTGGACGACGGATAGCCGCTCCACGCCACCGCTGCCGCAGCAGTCGGGCATTGAGCTTAATCTCCCGCCAATGGACGGTGCAGAATGGCTGGCACTGTTCCAGAAAGGTGTGGGGCAAAACGTTGATGAATCGGCCCAGTTCCCGCAAACCATTACCGTACGCACCCCGTCGCTGATGCTGGGCGGGCAGCAGTGGAACAACCTGAGCATCGTGTCTCAGCCCACCGCTAACGGCTCGAAAGTGGAGGCTCAGGGCAGGGAGATCAACGGTACGCTGACCATGCGTGATAACGCCCCATGGCAAGCGGCGATCCGCTATCTCTATTACAACCCGGCAAGCGCGAGCGGGAAAAACTCGCCGGCCGAGACATCGCCGTTGAGCAAAACATCCCGCGTTGATTTTAGCGGCTGGCACGATCTCCAGCTGCGCTGTGCGGAGTGCTGGCTGTGGGGGCAAAAATATGGCCGTATCGACGGTGATTTCGCCATTGATGGAAACACGCTGAAGCTCTCCGGCGGCCTGGTTGATACCGGTTTTGGTCGCATGACCGCCGCAGGGGAATGGGTGAATAATCCCGGGGAACAACGAACGTCTCTGAAAGGCGACATTAAAGGTAACAAACTGGATGCGGCCACCAATTTCTTTGGTATCAGTACACCGCTGCGCGGTTCGTCATTTGACGTCGATTACGATCTTCACTGGCGTGACGCACCGTGGAAGCCGGATGAGGCTTCGCTGAACGGCATTCTGAAAACCCGCTTCGGCAAAGGTGAAATTGCTGATGTGAGCACGGGGCGTGCAGGGCAGATCCTGCGCCTGCTGAGCTTTGATGCGCTGCTGCGCAAGCTGCGCTTCGATTTCAGCGATACCTTCAGCGAAGGGTTCTACTACGACTCCATCCGCAGTACGGCGTGGATCAAGGACGGCGTGATGCATACGGACGACACGCTGGTGGACGGCCTCGAAGCGGATATCGCCATGAAAGGCTCGGTCAACCTCGTGCGTCGCGAGCTGGATATGGAAGCCGTGGTGGCGCCGGAAATTTCCGCCAGCGTGGGTGTGGCGGCGGCCTTTGTGGTGAACCCGATTGTCGGTGCGGCGGTGTTTGCCGCCAGCAAAGTGCTGGGGCCGCTGTGGAGCAAGGTCTCCATTCTGCGCTACCGCATTACCGGTCCGGTGGATAAACCGCAGATTAACGAGGTGCTGCGCCAGCCGCGCAAAGATGCACAGCAATGATTTGACGTGGGCAGGTAATTGCCTCACTCTCAATAAATACGATCTTTATACCGCCACGGGCGGCAACGAACGAGTAGCAATACGATGAGTCTGAACCTGGTAAGTGAACATTTGCTCGCAGCGAACGGCCTGAGCCATCAGGACCTGTTCTCCATTCTTGGTCAACTGACCGAACGCCGTCTCGACTACGGCGATCTCTATTTCCAGTCGAGCTATCACGAATCCTGGGTTTTAGAAGACAGCATCATCAAAGATGGCTCTTATAACATCGATCAGGGCGTGGGTGTTCGTGCCGTCAGCGGCGAGAAAACCGGTTTTGCCTATGCCGATCAGATTAGCCTGACCGCACTTGAGCAGAGCGCGCAGGCCGCGCGTACCATTGTGCGTGATACCGGCGATGGTCGCGTGAAAACTCTGGGTGAAGTGTCGCACTCTGCGCTCTATACCACCATCGATCCGCTGCAGAGCATGAGCCGTGAAGAGAAGCTGGATATCCTGCGCCGTGTGGACAAAGTGGCGCGTGCTGCCGATAAACGCGTGCAGGAGGTCTCAGCCAGCCTGAGCGGTGTGTACGAGTTGATTCTGGTTGCGGCCACTGACGGTACCCTGGCGGCGGATGTGCGTCCGCTGGTGCGTCTCTCCATCAGCGTGCAGGTCGATGATGATGGCAAACGCGAGCGCGGCTCCAGCGGCGGCGGCGGTCGTTTCGGCTATGACTGGTTCCTGGGGGATGTTGACGGTGAAGCGCGCGCTGACGCGTGGGCAAAAGAAGCCGTGCGCATGGCGCTGGTGAATCTGAATGCTGTCGCAGCACCGGCGGGGTCATTCCCGGTGGTGCTGGGTGCCGGCTGGCCGGGCGTGCTGTTGCACGAAGCGGTAGGACACGGTCTGGAAGGCGATTTTAACCGCCGCGGTACGTCCGTATTCAGCGGTCAGATCGGGCAACTTGTCTCCTCTGAGCTGTGCACCGTGGTGGATGACGGTACCCTGCGCGATCGTCGTGGCTCGGTAGCTATCGACGATGAGGGCACCCCAGGCCAGTACAATGTGCTGATTGAAAACGGCGTGCTGAAAGGCTACATGCAGGACAAACTCAACGCGCGCCTGATGGGCGTTGCGCCAACGGGTAATGGCCGTCGTGAATCCTATGCGCACCTGCCAATGCCGCGCATGACCAATACCTATATGCTGCCGGGCAAATCGACGCCACAGGAGATTATCGAATCCGTTGATTACGGTATCTTTGCGCCAAACTTTGGCGGTGGCCAGGTGGACATCACTTCCGGGAAGTTCGTCTTCTCCACGTCAGAAGCGTACCTGATCGAGAAAGGCAAAGTGACCAAAGCGGTGAAAGGCGCAACGCTGATTGGCTCCGGTATTGAAGCCATGCAGCAGATCTCTATGGTCGGAAACGATCTCAGGCTCGATAACGGCGTCGGCGTCTGCGGTAAAGAGGGCCAGAGCCTGCCGGTTGGCGTGGGCCAGCCAACGCTGAAAGTGGACAACCTGACGGTGGGCGGTACGGCCTGACCTGCGTTCACATAAAAAACAGGCGCTACCGGGTAGCGCCTTTTTTTTAACGTAAGTGACCCAGCGGTATCTCCGGATCCGGCTCGTGGGTGATGCGGTTGCGTAAATCGCGACGAATGATCTCGATCGACCAGAACCAGACCAGATGACCTACGATCTCTGACACGTGCTCATACCAGGGAAGTGTAAACAGCGGTGGTGTCAGCCCCATCAGCGGGAAGGAGATCATATGAACAAAAAGCTGGGCTAATGCACCCGCCAGCAAACCCTGCCAGAGTTTAATTTTCGGAAAGACTTCAGCAACTACACAATATCCCACCGCGAAGACAACGGAGAAAATAATATGTGTTACACCAACCCAGTTAAATATATGTCCGGCAAAGGTATAAACCGCCGCGTTAGGATCAACGACGCCCAGCCAGTCGCGTAAAAAAACATAGGGTGGGTTTAAAAAATTACGGGAGCAATCAATCTGACCCGCGGCTCTTATTAATTGCTCCGGCCCACAGGCGGCGGTGAATAAATCGGTGGGGCTTCGTGGCGGGAGGGGGACCTCGGCACCCCATTTGACAAACGCGGAGACCATCCCTGCAATCAAACCGATGAACGCGGCGAGTCCATAGCGCCTGCGTGACGGCGGTGTTTGTTCAAATATATTCATTTCTTTTCCTTGTTTAACGTCATCCTGCGGAATACATTTTATTATTCAAATCAGCAACAAATTAATAACAGTCTGAATACCAGACTGTTATTAAGGTAAAGGGCAGGCGGCGGCAGTGTCAATTCGCTATTCCTGATAGTGGCAAAAGAATATTCCTGGATGAAGGTCTGCTTCATCCTGAAATATTAATGGCGTGGATATTTCAGAAATTAATCACTTATTCCTTTCTTCTTCCCCGCATCCCCTGAAACAGCTCTGCCACGTCCACAAAATAGTCGGTCAGATAGTTAATACATACCTGTACCTTGAGCGGCAGCTTGTCTTTTTCGGTATACAGGGCGTACACCGGGCGCGGATCGGATTGATAGCGCGGGAACAGGATCTCCAGCACGCCGCTGTTGATCTCGTTGATCACCCACATCAGCGGCACGTAGGCGATCCCGGCCCCGGCCACCAGCCAGCGCGAAATGGTCATCGGGTCGTTGGTCACAAACCGGCCTTCCGGCAGCAGTCGGGTGGAGATCCCTTCCGGGGCAATCAGCTCAAATTCATTGTCGGGCCGTACGCTGTACTCCAGCCACGAGTGGTTGCTGAGATCGGCGGGTTTCTCAGGGACACCGTACTGCGCCAGATAGCTTTTTGAGGCGCAGACCACCATCGGCATGCTGCCCAGCCGACGCGAGAACAGGCTGGAATCCTGTAATGCACCGACGCGGATCACCACATCCAGCCCGTCGGCAATCAGATCCGGCGCCGGAATACCCGTCACCAGATTGACGGTCAGCCCCGGGTATTCTTTCAGCATATCCGCGGTCATGGCGGCGAGAACATTTTGTGCCATAGTTGAAGAACAACCAATGCGCAGGGTGCCAATAGGCGTGTTGTTAAAGGCGTAGAGTTGCTCGTGAACATCCTGCACCTCATGCAGCATGCGGCGACAGCCCTGATAGTAAATTTTACCCGCTTCCGTCAGCCCAATGCTGCGGGTACTGCGGTTGAGCAGCTTGACCTGAAGCTCATCTTCCAGTTTGGACACTGTCTGGCTGATGGATGAGACGCTCATTTGAAGCTGGCGTGCCGCCGCGGTAAAAGAGCCCAGTTCTACCACTTTGGCGAAGACCGACATGCGTTTTAAACGTTCCATTGTTCACTCTGGCTTAAAAGTGATTTAGATCACATATTATAGATAACAGCATAACAGTTACGTTAATATATTATTAATTACATAACGGCTGCGCCATTCCCGCCCGGCGTTTCTTGCTCTCCTGCGGTGGCGTACGCTAAAAAATTCTGAAGCCTGCACTCTCGCTTATCAAGGTCAACATGAGTCTGTTTCCCGTTATCGTGGTGTTCGGTCTGTCGTTCCCACCGATATTTTTCGAGCTGCTTTTATCACTGGCGATTTTCTGGCTGGTGCGCAAGGTGCTGGTTCCTACCGGGATCTACGATTTCGTCTGGCATCCTGCATTGTTCAATACCGCGCTGTATTGCTGCCTGTTTTACCTGATATCGCGCATGTTTGTCTGAGGTTGATGTGAAAACGCTAACAAGAAAAATCTCCCGCACCGCCATCACCATGGCGCTGGTTATCCTCGCGTTCATCGCTATTTTTCGCGCCTGGGTCTATTACACCGAATCGCCGTGGACGCGTGACGCGCGTTTCAGCGCGGATGTCGTGGCGATCGCTCCCGACGTGGCCGGGCTTATCACGGCGGTTAACGTTCACGATAACCAGTTAGTGAAGAAAGACCAGGTGCTGTTCACTATCGACCAGCCGCGTTACCAGAAAGCGCTGGAAGAAGCGGAAGCGGACGTAGCCTATTACCAGGCGCTGGCCGCAGAGAAACGTCGTGAGGCAGGGCGTCGTAATCAGCTGGGCGTTCAGGCGATGTCCCGCGAAGAGATTGATCAGTCCAACAACGTGCTGCAAACCGTACTGCACCAGCTGGCGAAAGCGCAGGCGACGCGCGATCTGGCGAAGCTTGATCTGGAGCGCACCGTGATCCGTGCGCCCGCTGACGGCTGGGTGACCAACCTGAATGTCTATGCCGGAGAATTTATCACCCGCGGCTCAACCGCTGTGGCGCTGGTGAAACAGAACTCCTTCTACGTGCTCGCCTATATGGAAGAGACTAAGCTGGAAGGCGTACGTCCCGGTTTTAGGGCGGAAATCACGCCGCTTGGCAGCAACCGCGTCTTTAAAGGTACCGTGGACAGCGTCGCGGCAGGGGTGACCAACTCCAGCAGCTCTAACGATGCAAAAGGGATGGCGACCGTCGATTCCAACCTTGAGTGGGTACGTCTGGCCCAGCGTGTGCCGGTGCGTATCCACCTGGACGAACAGCAGGGTAATGTGTGGCCTGCCGGTACCACGGCGACGGTGGTGATCACCGGGGAAAAAGACCGGGACGCCAGCCAGGACTCATTCTTCCGTAAAATTGCCCATCGCCTGCGCGAGTTTGGTTAACCGCTATGGGTATCTTTTCCATCGCCAGCCAGCACATTCGCTTCGCTGTGAAGCTGGCGTGTGCCATTGTGCTGGCGCTGTTTGTGGGCTTCCACTTCCAGCTTGAAACCCCTCGCTGGGCGGTGCTGACGGCGGCGATTGTCGCGGCGGGCCCAGCCTTTGCCGCGGGTGGGGAGCCCTATTCAGGCGCGATCCGCTATCGCGGGATGCTGCGTATCATCGGGACGTTCATCGGCTGTTTCGCGGCGCTCACCATTATTATTCTGATGATCCGCACGCCGCTGCTGATGCTGATGGTGTGCTGCATCTGGGCGGGGTTCTGTACCTGGATCTCCTCGCTGGTGAAGGTCGAGAACTCCTATGCCTGGGGACTGGCGGGCTATACTGCGCTGATTATTGTCATCACCATTCAGTCCGAGCCGCTGCTCGCGCCGCAGTTTGCGGTTGAACGCTGCAGTGAGATTGTGATTGGTATCGTCAGCGCCATTGTCGCTGACCTGCTTTTTTCTCCGCGCTCGATTAAACAGGAAGTAGATCGCGAGCTCGACGCGCTGATTGTGGCCCAGTACCAGCTGATGCAGCTATGCATTAAGCACGGTGACAGTGAAGAGGTAGATAAAGCCTGGAGCGGTCTGGTCCGCCGTACGCAGGCCCTGGAAGGGATGCGCAGCAACCTCAATATGGAGTCGTCGCGCTGGGCGCGCGCCAACCGTCGCCTTAAAGCGCTCAACACCGTCTCATTAACGCTTATCACCCAGGCGTGCGAAACCTACCTCATTCAAAACACCCGACCGGAAGCGGTCACTGATACCTTCCGCGAATTGTTTGCCGAACCGGTGGAAACGGTGCAGGACGTGCACAAGCAGCTTAAGCGCATGCGCCGGGTCATCGCCTGGACCGGGGAGCGCGATACGCCCGTGACGATCTACACCTGGGTCGGCGCTGCGACGCGCTACCTGTTGCTGAAACGCGGCGTGATCGGTAACACCAAAATCAGCGCGGCGGAAGAAGAGGTACTGCAGGGGGAAGTGGTGATCAAGGCGGAATCTGCCGAGCGTCATCATGCGATGGTCAACTTCTGGCGTACGACGCTGGCCTGCATGCTCGGCACGCTGTTCTGGCTGTGGACGGGCTGGACCTCCGGCAGCGGCGCGATGGTGATGATTGCCGTCGTTACCGCCCTTGCGATGCGCCTGCCTAACCCGCGTATGGTCGCCATTGATTTCCTGTACGGCACCATCGCCGCATTGCCGATAGGTGCGCTTTACTTCCTGGTGATCATTCCGTCTACCCAGCAGAGTATGCTGCTGCTCTGTATTAGCCTGGCGGTGATGGCGTTCTTTATCGGCATTGAGGTGCAAAAACGACGTCTCGGATCGCTGGGGGCGCTGGCGAGCACGATTAACATTATTGTGCTGGATAACCCGATGACCTTCCATTTCAGCCAGTTTCTCGACAGCGCGTTAGGCCAGCTGGTGGGCTGTTTCCTGGCGATGATGGTTATTCTGCTGGTACGGGATAACTCACAGGCAAGAACGGGACGCGTGTTATTGAACCAGTTTGTATCGGCTGCCGTGTCGTCCATGACCACCAATACGGCGCGTCGGAAAGAGAACCACCTGCCCGCACTCTATCAGCAGCTGTTTTTACTGCTGAACAAGTTCCCGGGCGATATCGCCAAGTTCCGCCTGGCGCTGACCATGATCATTGCACACCAGCGCCTGCGTAACGCGCCGGTGCCGATTAACGACGATCTGTCGGCCTGGCACCGTCAGCTGCGTCGCACTGCCGACCACGTATTGTCCGCCAGCAGTGACGACAAACGGCGTCGTTACTTTACGCAGCTGCTGGAGGAGCTCGATATCTACCAGGAGAAGCTTAAGGTCTGGGAAGCACCGCCTCAGGTGACCGAGCCGGTAGGACGGCTGGTCTTTATGCTACATCGCTACCAGAATGCCCTCACGGATAACTGACTGAAGTAAAAAAGCCGACGCCAAAAGCGTCGGTTTTTTTGTGGCTATACTTAATTCCAGCATGTTCTTACATTTCAGAAAGGGAGGGCATATGACGACCCAGGCGCTACAGGACCACATTCTTTTTCAGACCGGTTATCTGGTCAACGGGATCTGGAAAACGTTGGACACAACGTTTGATGTGCTGAACCCCGCGACCGGTGAGGTCATCGCCAGAGTGGCGAAAGCCGGCAAAGCGGAAACCGAAGACGCTATCGCAGCGGCCGCTAAAGCCTTCCCGGCATGGCGCGCCAAAACCGCGAAGGAGCGCTCTGCCATTCTCTATCGTTGGTACGAGCTGATTATTGAGAATAAAAGCTGGCTCGGTCGCTTAATGACGACCGAGCAGGGTAAACCCCTGAAAGAAGCGGAAGGCGAAGTAGAGTACGCTGCCAGCTTTATCCAGTGGTTTGCTGAAGAAGCCAAGCGCGCAAACGGGGAAATTATTCCGCCGATCAAACCCGGCTCGCGCATTCTGGCGACCCGGGAACCCGTGGGTGTGGTTGCGGCGATTACGCCGTGGAACTTCCCGATGGCGATGCTCACTCGCAAGTTAGGTCCGGCCCTGGCTGCGGGATGTACCGGGGTCATCAAACCGGCAAATAACACACCGCTCAGTGCTTTTGCGCTGCTTACGCTGGCAAAACAGGCCGGTGTGCCTGACGGCGTCCTTAACGCCGTGGCCGGGAATACGCATGAGATCAGCGATGCGATTATGGCAAGCCGGGAGGTGCGCAAAATTTCCTTTACCGGTTCGACCGCCGTTGGCAAAACGCTGGTGCGTAACGCCGCAGAAACCATGAAGAAAGTCTCCATGGAGCTGGGGGGAAATGCGGCGTATATCGTGTTTGAGGATGCGGACATCGACGCGGCTGTTAAAGGGGCCATCGCCAATAAATTCCGTAATGCCGGGCAGGTCTGCGTCAGCGTTAACCGCTTCTATATTCAGGAAACCGTCTACGACAAGTTTGTCAATAAACTGGCCGATGCGGTCACGGCGCTGAAAGTCGGGAATGGCCTGGAGGAGGGGGTTGTCGTTGGCCCGCTGATCGAACCTTCGGCGGTGAACAAAGTACGCGAGCACGTTGAGGATGCTGTTGCCCGGGGCGCGACCGTTCTGGCGGGCGGCAAACCGCACCCGCTGGGCGGGAACTTCTGGATGCCAACCGTACTGGGTGACTGCCATGAAGGGATGAAACTGGCGGAAGAAGAGACGTTTGGCCCCGTGGCGGCCTGCTTCCGTTTCACCTCGGAAGATGAAGTGATACAGCGTGCCAACAACACGCCGTATGGGCTGGCGGCTTACTTCTACACCCAGAACCTCTCGCGGGTATTCCGCGTTTCGCAGGCCATCGAGAGCGGGATGATTGGCATTAACGAGTGCGCCGTCTCCACGGAGCTGGGGCCATTTGGTGGCGTCAAAGAGTCAGGGCTGGGACGTGAGGGCTCCGTACTGGGGCTGGAAGAGTATCTGGAAGTGAAAACCCTGCATATCGGGGGATTATAATAGACAGGGCGGCAGATGCCGCTCGCCTGGACTGGGTGGCTGGCAATGAAAACCTATACCTTTGATTTTGACGAGATCGACAGTCAGGAAGACTTCTATCGTGAATTTATCCGGGTGTTTGATCTTGAACGGCAAAGCGTGACGAATCTGGATACGCTGTGGGATGTGGTGACCGGTAGCCTGTTGCCGCTACCGCTGGAGATCGAGTTCATCCATTTGCCCGATAAGCTGCGCAGACGTTTTGGCGCACTGATATTACTGTTCGATGAGGCGGAAGAAGAGCTGGAAGGACAACTGCGTTTTAACGCGCGGCATTGAAAGAGATAAAAAAAGCCCCTGACCATGAGGCCAGGGGCAAGTCGTATGATGAGATACGACGAGGGTTTATTTGTACAGTTCTGCCGTAGCATGCCAGTGGTCACCCTGATTCAGTTCGGTGACACGATAGCTGCTGGCGCCTGCTTTTTCAGCTTTGGCGGCAAGTTCGGAACGAATATCCATCGGCGAGCCGGTAACGGATGTTACGGACACACTGCCCATAGGCTGCAGATTTTGTGCCTGGTCTGCGTTCACCTGCTGAACGGCTGCGCTTGCGCCGAAAGAGAGAACCGATGCCAGACCGAGGGTTGCGATGATCAATTTAGTTTTCATAGTCTTTACTCCTGAAGAGGTTTTGCTCAACGGCGAGAAGGGTTGAACCGCTATTTTTATGCCTGGTGCCGTTGAGTGGAGATTTACGTATTCAGTTATTACTAAAACTTATTTATACAGCTCAGCAGTAGCGTGCCAGTGGTCACCTGAACGCGCTTCAATGATGCGATAGGATGACGCACCCTGTTCTTCCGCTTTTTTGTTCAGCATTTCATGCATGTCCATCGGAGACGTGCCGATCGCGCCGACAGAAACCGTACCGATTGCCTGGCGGGATTGCGCCTGTTCGGCATTGATGGAGTCCGCTGCGAAAGCACCGAATGACAGGACAGACAGGACGCTCAGCGTCGCTACAGTGGTTTTGATTTTCATGATTCTTTACCTCGTCGAATTTTTTAGTGGGGTCTTGTTTCGTGACCCTCATCACAAAATCAAGTATACACTAATAACGGAAAAAATTAATACCAGACTAATGGTTTCTATTGTTATTACGTGTTAACCGGTCTTTTTTTAATAACCAAAACGCATAAGATTGACTGTTTTTCGTCCGCCAGGCGTGGTTATCTCTAATTAAATCATATGGATATTTGATTTTGATATTTTGTGCGATTTTTTGATTTAGCATTCACCAAGTGAATGTAAAAGGGTGGTAAAAAGCACTATTTGTCAAAGCAGGGGCAGTGGAATAGCGGGAGAAAAAGAGGGGGAGCAGAACGATCCCCGCAGCGGTGCTACGGGGAGAGAGGATTACAGTTCCTGTTCGAACAGCACCAGAATCGCTTCGTGGAGGTCTTTCACCGAGAATCCATTAGCCGGAGTGGTAAAGATGGTGTCATCACCGGCGATGGTGCCGAGAATACCCTCCGTTTTACCCAACGAGTCCAGCATGCGGGCAATCAGCTGCGCAGCACCCGGGCTTGTGTGGATCACCACAACGGCGTCGTTGTAGTCGATATCGAGAACCAGGTTCTTGAGCGGGCTGGAGGTGGTTGGCACGCCAAGTTCCGCAGGCAGGCAATAGACCATCTCCATTTTGGCATTGCGGGTACGTACCGCACCAAACTTGGTTAACATGCGGGAGACTTTCGACTGATTGATGTTATCGAAGCCTTGTTCCTGCAGCGCCTGAACAATTTCTCCCTGAGAACTGAATTTCTCTTCTTTGAGTAGCGCTTTGAACGCCTTGACTAATTCTTCTTGCTTAGACGAGCTTCGCATAAGTCACCCGGAATATGACGATAGAAACAACATTATTATGCATGTGGATGAATTTTTATGCAAATTATCTACCAGGCAGCAGCCTGAAATAATGTTATGAAAGGGAGTGATTTTATCAGATTTCGTTATCAGAAAACATGCCTGGGTCACGCCACGCAAATAAGCTTAAAAGTAAATTAAATGTTATCAAAATGATGTTGTTTTGGTGGCGGGGCAGGGTGTATTGTAACCCCCTCTTAATGCGTTGCCGTCTGTCGTCAGAGCCATCTGAAGAGAGATAAAGTCGCGCGACCTCAAATTCTTTAGCTACGAAAATTGTAATTAAACACTTGCTGAATTATGGTCGCCGCAACGGATTTACAGATACTTAAGTTAACCATAATAAGGAGTTTAGGATGAAAGTCGCAGTCCTCGGCGCTGCTGGTGGTATCGGCCAGGCGCTTGCCCTACTACTGAAAACCCAACTGCCTTCAGGCTCAGAACTCTCCCTGTACGATATTGCTCCGGTAACCCCAGGTGTGGCGGTTGACCTGAGCCACATCCCGACCGCTGTAAAAATCAAAGGCTTCTCCGGTGAAGACGCGCGTCCTGCCCTGCAGGGTGCAGACGTGGTGCTGATTTCTGCAGGCGTGGCGCGTAAGCCAGGCATGGATCGTTCAGACCTGTTCAACGTCAACGCGGGCATCGTGAAAAACCTGGTGCAGCAGATCGCAGAAGTCTGCCCGAAAGCGTGCATCGGTATCATCACTAACCCGGTGAACACCACCGTTGCTATCGCGGCAGAAGTGCTGAAGAAAGCGGGTGTTTACGACAAGAACAAACTGTTCGGCGTGACCACGCTGGATATCATCCGCTCCAACACGTTTGTTGCTGAGCTGAAAGGCAAACAGCCAACTGACATTGAAGTCCCGGTCATTGGCGGACACTCTGGCGTCACCATTCTGCCTCTGCTGTCACAGATCCCTGGCGTGAGCTTCACCGAGCAGGAAGTGGCTGATCTGACCAAACGCATCCAGAACGCGGGCACCGAAGTGGTGGAAGCGAAGGCGGGTGGCGGTTCTGCAACTCTGTCTATGGGCCAGGCGGCTGCGCGCTTCGGTCTGTCACTGGTTCGTGCGCTGCAGGGCGAGAAAGGCGTGGTTGAATGCGCTTACGTTGAAGGTGATGGCGAACACGCTCGTTTCTTCTCTCAGCCGCTGCTGCTGGGTAAAAACGGTATCGAAGAGCGTAAGCCGATTGGCACGCTGAGCGCGTTTGAACAACACGCGATGGAAGGCATGCTGGATACGCTGAAGAAAGATATCACCCTGGGCGAAGAGTTCGTTAACAAGTAAAACGAACCCGCTTTTGTAGGCCGGGTAAGCGTTAGCGCCACCCGGCAAAAAAACCGAAGCACTTACTGGCTTCGGTTTTTTTATGGCTGTCAGTTGGTGGCCGGGTATTCCTGAATGGTCACATGCAGCGTCAGTTTCTTATCGTTGCGCATGACTTCAACAGGGATGATGGAACCCGGGCGAATTTCTGCCACCTGGTCCATGGTCTCCAGCGCAGAAACCGCTGGCGTGCCGTTGACCGACACAATGACATCATTGACCTGAATTCCCGCGTTAGCCGCCGGACCACCCGGAGCCACCTCGTTGACCACGATGCCCTGAATCTGATCGATACCGCCGCCCTGGGTATGCATAGGCGCAATTTCACGGCCGCCGATACCGATATAGCCGCGGATCACACGGCCATCGCGGATCAGCTTATCCATAATTTTGGTTGCCAGCTGGAACGGAATGGCAAAGCCGATCCCTTCCGGCGTCTCTCCGTCGTTACTCTTATCGAACGAGAGGGTATTGATGCCCATCAGCTCACCCAGCGAGTTGACCAGCGCGCCACCGGAGTTACCGTGGTTGATTGAGGCATCGGTTTGCAGAAAGTTCTGCCGTCCCGATGGGTTGAGACCAATACGACCGGTCGCGCTGATAATCCCCTGGGTGATAGTCTGGCCCAGGTTGTAAGGGTTGCCGATAGCCAGTACGACGTCACCAATATGCGGGGTACGTTTACGGTTGATCGGGATAACCGGTAAACCGCCCGTAGCGTTAATTTTCAGAACAGCCAGGTCGGTCAGGCTATCCGACCCCACAAGTAACGCCTCAAACACGCGGCCATCCTGCAGGGCGACGATGATCTGATCGGCATCATTAATCACATGCTTGTTGGTAATAATGTAGCCCCGCTCGTCCATAATCACCCCGGAGCCGAGGGTACGGATCTCCAGCTGGTTATGGGCTGAGGTATTCAGACCACGGTTATAGACGTTGACGACGGCAGGTGCGGCACGGCGAACGGCCTGGTTATAGGTGGCCGGTGTTTCATCCGTGCTATCAAACTGGGGAGCCGACAGTTTATTGAACTGACGTAAAGACGGCAACGCCAGCAGCAGCAGGCCAGCGACAATCAAACCGATGACAATAGAACGTAAGAGCTTTAAAAGCATGATGCGCGTGTCGTGAAAAAAGGAACGATTTGCAGCATAACATGAGTTATCCGGACATCACACGCAGCGGTGATGTCCGGGATCGCAAATGCTTAGCGCAACAGAATATAGATAGACTCATTGCCACGCATAACCTGCAGGGCAATCACAGCCGGTTTACTTTCCAGCAGCTTGCGCAGTTCAGCAATGGACTGCACGCGATTACGGTTTACACCAATGATAACGTCATCCTGATGCAATCCGGCCTGTGCGGCAGGGCTGCTCTTCTCAACGGTGTCGATGGTGATCCCCTTCGTTCCGTCTTTCAACTGCCCGTCGCTCAACGTAGCCCCCTGTAGCGCTGGAGCGATAAGCTCCGCACTGGCGGAGGAAGAGGTGCTCTTATCCAGCGTCACTTCAACACTGAGCGGCTTGCCGTCGCGGATCAGGCCCAGCTTCACTTTGGCGCCGGGTTCGGTTGTGGCAATCCGCGAGCGCAGTTCTGCAAAGCTGCTCAGCGGTTTATCGTTCAGGCTGACGATCACGTCCCCCGACTTCACGCCCGCTTTTGCCGAGCCGGAGTTTGGCAGCACTTCACTGACGAACGCCCCGCGCTGCACGTTAATATTGAACGCCTTCGCAATATCCGCGCTCATCTCCATTCCTTTGATACCCAGCAGCCCACGTTTGACCTCGCCGAACTGGATGAGCTGCTGCGCCAGGGTTTTGGCCATATTGCTCGGAATAGCAAAACCGATCCCAATGCTGCCGCCGCCCGGGGCCAGGATCGCAGTGTTGATTCCAATCAGCTCGCCGTTAAGGTTGAGCAATGCCCCGCCGGAGTTCCCGCGGTTGATTGAGGCATCGGTCTGGATAAAGTTTTCCAGCCCTTCCAGATTCAGGCCGCTGCGGCCCAGCGCCGAGACGATCCCGGACGTCGCGGTCTGCCCTAAACCAAAGGGGTTGCCCACGGCGACGGCAAAATCACCGACGCGCAGTTTGTCGGAATCCGCGATGGCAATCTGGGTCAGATTACTGGGGTTTTGCACCTGCAACAGCGCGATGTCGCTCTGGTCATCGCCGCCAATCAGTTTGGCATCAAACTCGCGCCCATCATTAAGCAGAACGCTGATTTTATCAGCCTGGCTGATAACATGGTTGTTAGTCAGAATATAGCCTTTGGCTGCATCAATAATGACGCCTGAACCCAGGCCTTCAAAAGGCTGAGCCTGCTGGTCGGGAGCCTCATCGCCAAAATATTTTTTCAGTTCTTCAGGGACGCGTTGGCTTTGTACGGCCGTGCCTTCAACCTGTACGCTAACGACCGCCGGCAACACTTTTTCCAGCATGGGGGCGAGGCTTGGAACGGCCGCTTGCCCGGGCACCTGGGAGGGAATGGCGGCCACTACGGGGAAGGACGCCGAGAGAGATAACCCGACACTTAACGCGATAGCGCTCAACAGCTGGTTTTTTTTCTTCATCGATGTTGACTCTCGTAACCTGGAATAAAGGAAAAACGGCCCTAAAAACACGTTGATGTTATTGAATTTTAAACCGCTGAACAATGAGGTGTTTAACTAAATGATAGCTGGGGTCATGAAGAAAGGACGGGCGCAATCGCTGCGCCCGTAAAATAAATTCAGGTTGTGCGATTAATCGCGTTTTACACCGCCGCGCAGCAGGCCGGACGCGCCATCTGAATAGTCGCGAGGCATCTGGACAGGGGCCTGATCGTTACCGGCTTCAGAGTCTGCCAGACGGTTGCGGAACGGGTTGGTTTCCGCCGTCATTTCCGGCAGCAGGCTGCTGGAGCTTTTGGCCATATGTTGATACAGCTGACGATAGTCGGTCGCCATGTTGTCCAGCAGCTCGGCGCTACGGGCAAAGTGGCTGACCAGCTCTTCACGATACTCTTCCAGCTCGGCTTTGTTCTTTTCCAGTTCGTACTGCAGTGACTGCTGCTGACGCAATTTGCGGTTACCGAAACGCATGGCCACAGCACCAATGACGATGCCGACGACTAAACCGATTAGCGCATATTCCCAGGTCATGAACTTCTCCCGTTGTCTTGTTGTTCCGTAGGGTGTTGGCTCGGCTCCTGCCTGTGCCTGATAATGCCACTATAACCGCTATTTCCGCAGAAGTGGAATCCTGACGTATCATCGCGTAGTGTAGAACGGCCTTTTTTTCATCAGTCACGCCTGCTGATGAGCGTTAATTGAAGGAATAACAATAAGATTATGCAAAACCTGTCCCCTGCATCACGATATCAACTGGCCCTTAACGAGGGCACGCATCAGCCGGATGACGTTCAACGTGAGGCGGTGAGCCGTCTGGAGATGATTTATCAGGCGCTCACGGCCAGACCCGCTGAAACAGAGCAGAGCAGTGGGCTAAAGGCGGCGTTTGGGCGGTTACTCGGTAAAAAAGCACCACCAGAGCACACGCCGGTGCGCGGTTTATATATGTGGGGCGGTGTCGGGCGGGGAAAAACCTGGCTGATGGATCTGTTCTATCTGAGCCTGCCGGGGGCGCGTAAACAGCGTCTGCACTTCCATCGTTTTATGCTGCGGGTGCATGAAGAGCTGACGGCGCTGCAGGGTAAAAGCGATCCCCTGGAGATTGTGGCCGACAGATTCAAGGCGGAAACGGACGTGCTCTGCTTTGATGAGTTTTTTGTCTCTGATATCACCGATGCCATGCTGTTAGGCGGCCTGATGAAAGCGTTATTTGCCCGCGGGATTACGCTGGTTGCCACCTCGAATATCCCGCCGGACGAGCTGTACCGCAATGGCCTGCAGCGGGCTCGCTTCCTGCCTGCGATTGACGCCATCAAGCAACACTGCGACATCATGAACGTGGATGCCGGGGTGGATTACCGCCTGCGCACGTTGACCCAGGCGCACCTGTGGCTTTCACCGTTAAACACCGAGACCACCCGCCAGATGGACAAACTGTGGCTGGCGCTGGCGGGGGCAAAACGCGAACATGCCCCGGAACTTGAGATTAACCATCGCCCGTTGCCCACCCTCGGTGTTGAGAACCAAACGCTGGCGGTCTCCTTTACGACGCTCTGCGTTGATGCCCGCAGTCAGCATGACTACATTGCACTTTCGCGTCTGTTCCACACCGTGATGGTGCTGGATGTGCCGGTGATGACCCGGCTGATGGAGAGCGAAGCACGGCGCTTCATTGCGCTGGTGGACGAGTTTTATGAGCGTCACGTCAAGCTGGTGGTCAGCGCCGAGGTACCTTTATATGAGATCTACCAGGGGGAAAGGCTGAAGTTTGAGTTCCAGCGCTGCCTCTCGCGCCTGCAGGAGATGCAGAGCGAGGAATACCTGAAGCTTGAGCATATGCCATAATAAATGCCACCCTCTCCCTGTGGGAGAGGGGCTG